>DASQCU010000166.1:0-2435 GCA_035634575.1 Beijerinckia sp. | reverse complement strand
TCGACGCCCATGTCGAGCCAGAAGCGCATCACATCGAGAACCGCTTCCAGCACACGCGGATTGTCGAAATTCAGGTCAGGTTGGTGGCTATAGAAGCGATGCCAGTAAAAGGCCTGTGCTTCTTCATCCCAGGTCCAGTTGGACTTTTCCGTATCGAGAAAGATGATCCTTGTGTCCTTGTAACCCTGATCATCAGAGGCCCAGACATAAAAATTGCGGGCAGCGGAACCGGCCTTGGCAGCGCGGGCGCGTTTGAACCAGGGGTGCTGATCGGACGTATGATTGATGACAAGCTCGGTGATGACACGCAGTCCCCGTTCATGCGCTTCGCGCACGAAATGCTTGAAATCGCGCAAGGTCCCGTAGGCGGGGTTGATGCTGCGGTAATCGGAAATATCATAGCCATCGTCGCGCAAGGGCGACGGATAAAAGGGCATGATCCAGATCGCCGTCGCGCCGAGCTCCTTGATATAGTCCAGTTTCTGGGTCAGGCCGCGAAAATCGCCGACGCCGTCATTGCTGCAATCGTAAAAGGATTTCACATGCAATTGATAGATGATCGCGTCGCGATACCATTGCTCATCATTGCGGTCGATCATTTCATTGCGCTCCTGCCCGCGGGCGGCATGCAACGCCAGGGCACCGCGGTATGGGGTCGAAGTCGGAGGGAAAGGGCTTGGCGTGCGGATTGTCGACAGGCAGAATACCGGCGCTCTGACGCTTAAGCGTTGGACGCCGTCACTGTCGCGCATAAGGCCGCCGTCACCATTTCATTCATCAAGTCCCCCTCCACATTCTTGTTCTGCGCCGTGGACCGGCTGTCACTTTCATGATTACCTGCAATTCTGCAATCTAAGTAATCGTTTATATTCAGCTAGATACCTTCGCCCTAGAATAGCAAAAGTGCCAAACTGGCGCCATTGGTCATTCGTTCTGCTCTTGCTATTAGGACCGCGAAGGGAATTCAAGGGAGGAAATTCCGGGCGAGAATGGGCGGCAAGGCCAACTTAGTCGCGCGTCACCGGCCTTCACCCGGCGGAACCTTTGGCCAGCTTCGCCCTTGGTTTCCTTTCTCGAATTTTCGCTTTTGCAAAGGTTTGGCGAAAATTCGAGAGTGGCACTAGAGGTCATCCTTATGACCTCTGGTATTAATGGCTCTTTGGGTGAATAGGGGATGAATGGGCCACCTGCCGCCTTCGGATTTTCACGAGCGCGGCAGCAGTCAAAAGGGGGCACCGCGCGCCCCGTGCAGGCGGGTCCCCCAAGGAAGGCCAATTCGCTGGTCCGCCGGTCGATCAGTGGCCCAAGGTCGTCCATAGCGGCGCAGTGGTGATCAATGGATCTCCCGCCGCTTGAGGTTCGTGAACGTCGCCGGCCTCGGAGGGTGCGCGCACCCGCTCATCGCCCTCGTCAGAGGCGAGCGCCTGAAGAAAGCGGGTTGACCAATTCTCGATATTATTCGCGCGAAGGGTTTCCATCATCGCGTTCCAGCGATATTTGCGTTCTTCGAGCGACATGGCCAGGGCGCGGGCGATGGCCGAGGCGGTCGCCTCCACATCATAAGGGTTCACGATCAAGGCGCTTTTCAATTCGCATGCCGCGCCGGCAAATTGCGAGAGGATGAGAACGCCAGGATCTTCCGGCGATTGCGCCGCAACATATTCCTTGGCGACAAGGTTCATGCCATCGCGCAAAGGGGTCACGAGGCCGACCCTGGCAATCCGGTAAAGACCGGCAAGCGCCGAGCGGCTCATCGCCTTATTGATGTAGCGCACGGGCGTCCAATCGACATCGCCCAATTTGCCGTTGATGTTGCCGATATGCTCAGCGATTTCGCGCTGCATTTGTGCATATTCTGGAACTTCGGAACGCGATTTCGGCGTGATCTGCAACATGGTCACGCGCGATTTCAGGGATTGCGGCGAATGTTCGAGGAAGGTCGAGAAGGCATCGATACGTTGCTTGATGCCTTTTGAATAATCCAGCCGATCGACGCCGATCACGAGTTGGCGGCCTTCGAGACTGGCCCGCATACGTTTGACCGCGACATTCTTTTCGGCAATGCGGGCTTCCTGAACGAAACCTTCGGTGTCGATGCTGATCGGAAAGGCCGCGACCTCGAATTGACGGCCATAGGCCTCCCATCGCGTTTCGCCGATCATGCGTCCGGCATTCGCCTGCACCAGACAATTGCAGAAATTCTCTGCATCGAGCGCCGTCTGGAAACCGACGATATCATGCGCGGTGAGCGCGTGCAGGATTCGGTCATAGGCGGGCAGCGCCGAGGCAATATCTGGCGGCGGAAACGGAATATGAAGGAAGAAGCCCATTCGATTATTGCATCCCATCTGGCGCAGAAAACTTGCCAGCGGAATGAGGTGATAATCATGGATCCAGACGATGTCGTCGGGACGCAGAAGCTTCGCGAGGCGGCG
>DASQCU010000165.1:0-5194 GCA_035634575.1 Beijerinckia sp. | reverse complement strand
AAGGGAAGTTTGCGGACGCAGTTCAAGAAGAACAGCCGCGTCACGGATCGGCTGCTCGCCACCGATCGCCGCTATGTGGCCCCGAACGGCGATGCGCTGACCTTATCCGGGCGCAGCCTGATGCTGGTGCGTCCAGCCGGGCTCCACATGGTTACGGATGCCGTGCTTGACGCGAAGGTCGAGGCCATCCCCGATACCATTCTCGATACGGTTATTGCGGCCTTGATCGCCATTCCCGATCGCAAGCGCACAAAAGCGCCGCGCAATACCGAGACGGGTTCTATCTATATCGTGATGCCGAAACTGCATGGCCCAGCGGAAGTGGCGCTGGCGGGCGAGCTTTTGGCCCACATCGAAGACCTGCTTCGGCTGCCGCGATATACTTTGAAAATGGGGCTCATGAACGAGGAGAAGCGCACGAGCCTCAACCTCAAGGCGTGCATTCAGGCTGCCGCCGATCGCCTTTTCTCGATCAATAGCGGCTCATTCGATCGTGTCGCCAGCGAGATCCACACATCGATGGAAAGAGGTCCGATGCTCCGCGCGAGCGATATGAAGGCCTCCGCCTGGTTCACTGCGGGTGAGGCCGCGCATATCGAGCAAGGATTGGCCTGCGGGCTGCCGGGACGCGCGCAGATCGGCAGGGGCATGTGGACGGCCCCGGACAAAATGGCCGATATGCTCGCGGAAAAAATCGCCGATCCCTTGGCGGGCGCGACAACCGCCTCTGTCCCGACTCCCACGGCCGCGACCTTGCACGCGCTGCATTATCATAAGGTCGATGTCGCGCGCTGCCAGCAGGAACTTGCCACGCGGAGCCCGACAGGGCTTGCCGATCTCATCGCCATTCCGGTGAACCAGACTCAAATTGCACTGGCAGATGCCGCGCAGGAACTCGACAGCCATTGTCACGCGATCCTCAGGGGCGTCGCCCGCTTTGTCGATCAGGGGATTGGCTGGTCCAAGGTGCTTGATGTGAGTGGCGCGGGCGTTATGGAAAATCGCGCCGCATTGCGCCTTTCAAGCCAGCACATTGCCAATTGGCTCCATCATGGGATCGTCACGGAGAGCGAGATTACGCAGTCGCTGCGGCGGATGGCCGAGCTCGTCGATCGGCAAAACCACGATGACCCCGATTATCGGCCGCTCGCGCCCAATTTCGACGGACCGGCCTTCAATGCGTCCGTGGATCTCATTTTCAAGGGCCGCCTGGAGGAAAACTTCTATCCCGACAAAATACTCCATCTCGCCCGGCGCGAGGCGAAAGCGCAACAAAACATCGTCGCGGCAGGCCGCTTCGAATCGCTGAAGGGAGCAACGGCACGGCTCGAAAGCGGCGAGGCTTACCGCATCAACGACTGATACGAGAATAGCTAAGTCTGGCTAAATCCCCCGTTGCGCTGGAACCTCGGCTTGGCGGCCGAGTTTCCCACGCCGAACCTCACGTGGTTCGGCCTTTTCCCACGATAGTTGCAGCGAGTGGACCTATGAGCAACACCATCAAACTGGCAGCCGCGGCTCGTCCAGCGGCGCCTCCCCTCGATACACCCACCGATCTTTCTCCCGAAGGCGTTGCCGCCATATGCGAACAGCTCAACCTGCTCATTCCCGATGGGCTTGCGCTTTATCTGAAAACGAAGAATTTCCACTGGCATGTCAGCGGGCCGCATTTTCGCGATTATCATCTCCTTCTCGACGAACAAGGCGATCGAATCGTCGAATCGATCGATCCCATTGCCGAGCGGGTGCGCAAGCTTGGCGGGGAGACGCTTCGGTCAATCAGTCATGTCAGCCGCATTCAGACGATCAAGGACAATAACGACGAATTCGTTGCGCCGCTCGATATGTTGCGCGAACTGATGGCCGACAACAAACAGATCGCGGCGGCCATGCGCAAGTGCCATGAAACGGCCGACAAGTACGGCGATGGCGGGACCAGCGGCGTTCTCGAAACGCTCATCGATGAGACCGAGAAACGGATCTGGTTCCTTTTCGAGGCGAGCCGGCCCGGCGACAAGTCCGGCCATTGATCGGCCCAGACGGGAACCCAGGGGGTTCGGTGTTCACGCTTTCACCAAAGCTTGAGCCGAGCAAAGCTAAGACTTTTGCTTTACCTTTGGGCAGCTCGAGGGCGCGCGCAGCCATTGAAAATAGCATCGGGATGCGTTGACGGCTGGGTGGCTTCGTGATTATAAGCTGCACCTCACGGGCCTATGGAGCCGCCGCCGATTGGCGACGGCGCCGATCGTTTTTGTCAGCCCCGATCCAGGACATCAGGACATCATTTAGATGGCGAATACCCCTTCGGCCAAAAAGGCCGTCCGTAAGATTGAACGGCGCACGGCCATAAACAAATCGCGGCGCAGCCGGATGCGCACCTTTGTTAAGAAGGTTGAGGAGGCAATTGCTTCTGGCGATCAAGAGGCGGCGGTGGCCGCCCTGCGTGCGGCTGAACCGATCGTCATGCGCGCCGCACAAAATGGCATCGTCCACAAGAACACCGCTTCACGCAAAGTATCGCGGTTGAGCCACCGGGTGAAAGCGCTCGCACAATAAGCTAAATCGCTATAGCAGTACTAGAATAAGAGCAAGTAAAGCCCGGCAAAGCCGGGCTTTTTGCTTTCCGATACGTAAACCAAACAAAAAAATCACAGCTTTGCATTTTTGTAACCGCAAAATGGTCTGCTCAACCAAGGTTCAACCGACTCAACGACTTGGGCACAAAGGCTTCAAAACCAAGCTTGAACGATGCCCTTGACTCGGGTTTTGAGCATCAGCGGTGGATAAACCAATCGGCGCCTTCGACTGCTGAAGGGCGAGGGTCAAACACCGCGACTGATCCACAGACAAGTGTGGAATCATATGCTTAGATGTGCACTGCAACGTCGCTGCGAGGCGCGGGCTCGACGAATCGGCGCTCATGATATGACGTTTTATTAACTGGCGCCTTGCGGAGCCGACCGCCTATGTTAATGTCTTCAGGCAGTCGGAATGCTGAAGCGCAAAGCTGAAAGCGGTCCCTGGCGCGTTTTTCCGTTAAATCGACGCAGGCGGCGTGTAAAATTCGCATCGTCGATATGTGCTCAATTGGAACAATCTCGTGCAAGGTTCTGCGTACAAAATCTGTCGGGTTGGACTTCTCTGGCAAGGTTTTCCATCGCCATGAAACTTATTGCGAAGGATTCCGCTCACGGATTTCTGACACAGGAGTGGAATATAGAATTGCAGAAGATTTGAGTTCTTTTTGGATTGTTAGAAACCGCTCCGAAGGCGGGTCGGAGCAAGGGGGAACCATGGCCAATAAGATACTCATTCGACAGGGCCGCGCAGCCGGTACTTGCGAGTCCATCAGCATCTATTGGCCTTCTCACCGGCACAGATGGCGCCACAGCGCCTAGCTCTGAATTTTCCATGTTTTGAGCTCGACGCGGCGCCGCCGATACGGTGGCTGTCACCCTTTTTCTCATCATTAGAAGCAGAACGATGTTGGACTCGCGCAGACTCCTGGCCCTGCCTCAAGATCACGACGATTCAAGCAGTTCTTATCCCAGCCCGAACAAGGACGACGCTTGGTTACGGATTTGCCGGCGCCTTCGCGCCGAACTCGGCGACGACGTCTTTTCCTCCTGGTTCGGCCGCCTCGAACTCGAGGATTTATCGGACGGCACCGCGCATCTGTCCGTGCCGACGAAGTTTCTCAAGAGCTGGATCCAATCGCATTACACCGACAAGATTCTAAGCGCGCTCGCCGGTGAATTTCGCAATGTGAAGCGTCTGTCGATCGGCGTTCGCTCGTCAACCCGGCCTGGCAGCCGCATGCCTTACGTCCGGGACCTTGCCCAGGACGTGCCAGCCGACGCCTGCGATCCTGGCGAGACTTCGGCTTCCCGGCTGCGAACCGCCCGGCTGCCCATGACTGCAGGGCCTATGAGCCAAAGCGATGTCCCCGCGTCAGTCAAAACTTCCGATAAAGCCACGAAAGCCGTTCGGGAAGGAACAGAAGCCGAAGTGCTCGCCGGTTCACCGCTTGACAAGCGGTTGAACTTTTCCAGCTTTCTCGTTGGACGCTCGAACCAGCTCGCCCATGCCGCCGCGCTGCGCGTCGCCTCGGCCAGTTCTGCCGATCCGCTGCTTTATAATCCGCTCTATCTTCATGCTTCGGTCGGTCTCGGCAAAACCCATCTTCTGCAAGCCATCGCGCATAGCGCCTCCGGCCCGAAGCGGCGGGTCATCTATTTGACCGCCGAAAAATTCATGTACGGTTTTGTTTCCGCCTTGAAGGCGCAGACGGCGATTGCCTTCAAGGAAAAACTTCGTGCGATCGACGTACTGGTCATCGACGATGTGCAATTCCTGCAAGGCAAGTCGATCCAGCAGGAATTCTGCCATACGTTGAATGCGCTGATCGACGCGCGGCGCCAGATCGTCATCGCAGCCGACCGGGCCCCAGCCGATCTCGAAAGCCTGGATGAGCGCGTGCGTTCGCGCCTTGCCGGCGGCCTGTGCGTCGAAATGGGTGCGCTCGACGAAGCCTTGCGAGTCAATATTCTCGAAAGCCGCGTTGCCGCCGTCAAACTCGTGCATCCAAATTTCGAGGTGCCGGCGGCGGTCACCGCCTACGTCGCGAATGTCATTCAGACCAATGGCCGCGATCTCGACGGCGCGGTCAACCGGCTTCTCGCCCACGCCTCGTTGAGTGGCGCGCCGCTTAGTGTCGAGACGGCCGAGACCGCCATTCGCGACCTCATCCGCACCCGCGAGCCGAAACGGGTCAAGATCGAGGACATTCAAAAGCTCGTCGCAAACCATTTCAATGTCAGCCGGGCCGATATTCTTTCCTCGCGGCGCACCGCGAATGTGGTCCGTCCGCGCCAGATCGCCATGTATCTTTCGAAAGTGCTGACCTTGCGGTCCTTGCCCGAAATCGGGCGCCGTTTCGGCGGACGCGATCACACCACCGTCCTCCACGCGGTTCGCAAGATCGAGACGCTCGCAACCTCGGACGGCAATTTGTCGGAAGAGCTTGAACTTTTGAAACGGATGCTGATGGATTGAGAATGTTTCTCTTTTTATCTCCCCTCCCAGGCTCTTCGCGTGAGCCGGGCGGGGAGATAAACTTCCCCAATGAATCACTTACCCGTTCGCATCATCGGCATTGATCCCGGTCTCCGCAACATGGGGTGGGGCGTCATCG
>DASQCU010000164.1:0-2096 GCA_035634575.1 Beijerinckia sp. | reverse complement strand
GTATGGACTCTGCCCTACATTCACGATCGAGTTTGGTTTGGGGGATTTTAACGGGGCGGGCCGTGATACTGAGTGTTAGCGAGCGCTGGGCAATTGCGCAAAATTTGGAGCGGCGACTACAGACAACAAAGCTGCGAGATCGACATCAACCGGCGCGAAAACTTGCTGTATTTTGATATTGGGTGTAGGAAATCGCATGGGTCCTGCGAGGTTACCCAAGGAGATCGACTGCAAACTGCGCGGTACCGCCTCTCTTGAATCCTCTAGTTACCCATTTAATCACCCCGAAACGAAACCGCATTAAGGGCGATCATGGTTAAACCCGTTGCATTGATCACTGGAATTACCGGTCAGGATGGCAGTTATCTTGCCGAGCTTCTGCTGGGAAAGAACTATGAAGTCCATGGCATCAAGCGTCGCTCATCCTCCTTCAACACGGGACGCATCGACCACCTATATCAGGATGCGCATTTCACCGAAACGCACCTCCACATGCATTTTGGAGATTTGACCGATGGCAGCAATTTGATCCGAATTTTGCAAGAGGTGCAGCCGACGGAAATATATAATCTTGCAGCCCAGAGTCACGTGCAGGTCAGTTTCGAAACACCGGAATACACGGCCAATGCCGACGCTCTCGGGACACTTCGGTTGCTTGAGGGCATCCGTATTGGCGGAATGCGCGATCGCGTGCGCTTTTATCAAGCCTCGACCTCAGAGCTCTACGGCAATTCAGTAGAGTCTCCTCAAAACGAAAAAACACCATTCAGCCCGCGAAGCCCCTATGGGGCCGCAAAACTCTACGCATATTGGATTACGGTCAACTATCGCGAGGGCTACGGCATTTACGCCGCAAATGGCATTTTGTTCAATCACGAAGGACCCCGCCGCGGCGAGACATTTGTCACCCGGAAAATTGCGCGGGCTGTTGCGGCGATTCATCTTGGTTTGCAAGATTGTTTGTACATCGGAAATCTTGATAGTCGCCGCGACTGGGGGCACGCGCGCGATTACGTCGAAGGCATGTGGCTCATGTTACAACAGGAAAAGCCTGACGATTATGTGCTCGCAACCGGCGAAAAGCATTCGGTGCGCGAATTCGTCGAGCGCGCGTTTGCCGAAACAGGCCGCCGCATTGTCTGGCGCGGCAAGGGAAGGGACGAAACCGGGGTCGACGCAGGATCCGGGCAAGTGCTGGTCGCCATCGATCCGCGTTATTTCCGTCCCACCGAAGTAGACATGCTGGTGGGCGATGCCAGCAAGGCGCGCCAGAGGCTCGGCTGGCGCCACAAGACGAGCTTCGCGGAGTTGGTCAAAGAGATGGTTGCGAGCGACCTCGCCGCGGTGCGGCGCGAGAAGGAACGCGTGAACCGGCATGACTGACGTAGCGCCCCGGCAACAGTGGGCGGCACGGGCCGAGTAGCCGGACGCCTCCTTCCCGGCGCCGCGGCGGCTCACCCATCGCCCTCGCAGCACCAAAGTGACGACCATGAACCTGCCCACCGCGTTGAGAATCGAAAACGGTCCGATCGGCTCGGCGCTCGGCACCTGGCTCGATTTCGCGCCCGCCGGGCTTGCGACGCGCTTCCTGCTGCTGTGGTTCGTGATCCTGTGGATGGTGTTCAACGTTCTGTCGCATGCCTCGACGGGCCTCGATAGCGCGATATTTGCGGTTTATGCCGAGGGCCTGCATCCGGCGGCAGGCTATGACCTTCATCCGCCGCTTGCCGCACTCGTCGCGGCCGGCTGGTTCTCGGCATTTCCGACGACGGACTGGACCGGTCACCTGCTGGCCATGGCCAATGCGGCGCTCGGACTCTACGGCGTCGATCTGATCGCGCGGCATTATCTCGAAGGCGACAAGCGCATCGTCGCTCTGATGATGCTGCTGCTCACCCCGTTCTACCAGTTCTATGCGGACCGCTTCTCATGGGGCATGACGCAGCTCTCGCTGTGGCCGATCGCGACCTATTGTTTTCTGCGCGCTTTCGAGACGCGAGGGATTGCCTGGTCGGCGCGCGCCGGCGCGGCAGCGGCGCTCGCGCTGCTCGGCGATTATCACGCGGTCGTGCTCCTCGCCGGATTTGTCGCGGCCG
>DASQCU010000163.1:0-3128 GCA_035634575.1 Beijerinckia sp. | reverse complement strand
CGGCGGCGCGATATCTCGCCGGATCGTCACTCGTCGAATGGGCGGCGGCGCGATAGGTGAAGAGTTCGATGAGCGTCGGTCCAAGATCCGCCCGCGCCCGTTCGGCGGCCCATTGCGTCGCGGCATAGACCGCCAGGAAATCATTGCCATCGACCCGCAAGCCGGGGATCCCATAGCCAATGGCGCGCGCCGCGAAAGTCGCCTGATCGCCGCCAGCCAAGCCCTGGAATCCGGAAATCGCCCATTGATTATTGACGATGTTGAGGATCACTGGGGCACGATAAACGGAGGCAAAGGTCAAGGCATAATGGAAATCGCCTTCCGCCGTCGCACCTTCGCCGATCCAGGCGGCGGCGATCCGGCTATCGCTTTTATAGGCCGAAGCCATCGCCCAGCCGACGGCCTGACTGAACTGCGTCCCAAGATTTCCCGAGATCGAAAAGAAGCCCGCTTCGCGGCTCGAATACATGATGGGCATCTGCCGGCCCTTCAGACGATCGCGCGAATTGGAGAAGATCTGGCACATCATATCGACGATGGACCAGCCGCGTGCCATGAGCGCGCCCTGCTGCCGATAGGTCGGAAAGAGCATGTCCTTAGTGTCGAGCGCCATTGTCTCAGCGACCGCGACCGCCTCCTCGCCGGTACATTTCATATAAAAGGAGGTTTTGCCCTGACGCTGCGCCTGGAACATTTTTTCGTCATAGGCGCGCGTCAGCATCATCGTGCGCAGGCCCTTGCGGAGGACTTCCAACGGGAGTTTCGGGTCCCAGGGGCCAACCGCGCGGCCTTGATCGTCGAGAACGCGGATCAGGCTTTCGGTCAAATCCCTTATCTCTTTCGCGTCAGTGTTTGGCTCGGGTCTGCCAACCGCACCCGCATCGGAAATTCGCAAATGACTGAAATCGGCGTGGTTGCCCGGTCGGGCGAGCGGCTCGGGAATGTGAAGGCCGAGCGGCGCCCTTTCCATCATGACCATCGCGTTCCTCCTGTAGTTTTTTACTTTCGCTGCACCCGCTAACGGCAAGGGATCGTGCCGATCTCTCAAGCCCGCAAGCACCGAAGCATTTGGCCGAGTTTATACCAAGCGTCGCAAAGGGCCATTCCTGGTTCGCGCATTTCGCAGCCGCTGTGCGAGCGAAGCTCAAGCTTCAGCGCTGGTCCGAAATAACGGGCGGTGTAATTCTAAGGCAAATCACTCTCGGATTAAACGATTTGCCGCATCAGAACCCCGCATCGAAAATTCGAGATATATCGATCATCCATGCCTGCACTTGGGCTGGCCTGCGCCCCATATTCTCGCGAGGCTCATCAGCCAGAACTGAAGAAAGCTTGTTGATCCGAAACCATAAACGAACATATGCTTGAACAGGCGCCGCTCTGAGACGGAGCTGATCATGCTGCAAAATTCCAGTCTGGATTTCGCGCTCGGGCCGAATGTAGACATGTTGCGTGATGCGGTCCATGCTTTCGCGACCGATAGAATCGCTCCGCGCGCCGCCGAGATCGATCGGACGGATGCGTTTCCTGCCGATCTCTGGCCGGAAATGGGGGCCCTCGGGCTTCATGGAATTACCGCCGAGGAAGAATATGGCGGCGCCAATATGGGTTATCTCGCCCATGTCGTGGCAATGGAGGAAGTGAGCCGCGCCTCGGCCTCGGTCGGGCTTTCTTACGGCGCGCATTCCAATCTCTGCGTCAATCAAATCCAGCGTAACGGCAATGCGGAGCAGAAACGCCGCTATCTGCCAAAGCTGATTTCCGGCGCGCATGTCGGCGCGCTTGCCATGTCCGAGTCAGAAGCGGGATCCGACGTTGTCTCGATGAAGCTGCGCGCTGACAAGAAGGGCGAGCGCTATATTCTCAACGGCTCCAAAATGTGGATCACCAATGGGCATTATGCGCATATTCTCGTCGTCTATGCCAAGACCAATCCGGTCGCCGGTCCGCATGGCATAACCGCCTTTCTGGTCGAAAAGGATTTCAAGGGCTTCCGGCCCGCGCAAAAGCTCGACAAGCTCGGCATGCGCGGCTCACCCACGTCGGAACTTGTCTTCGAGGATTGCGAGGTGCCGGAAGAAAACGTGCTCGGCGAGCTTGGCCATGGCGTGAATGTGCTGATGTCCGGGCTCGATTATGAGCGCGCGGTGCTGGCCGGGGGTCCGCTCGGCATCATGCAAGCCTGCCTCGATATCTGCCTGCCTTATATTCACGACCGCAAGCAATTCGGCCGGTCGATCGGCGAGTTCGAATTGGTCCAGGGCAAGCTCGCCGATATGTACACGCGGATGAATGCCTGCCGCGCCTATGCTTATTCCGTTGCGCGCGCCTGCGATCGCGGCCAGGCGAGCCGCAAGGATGCGGCAGGCGCGATCTTGCTATCCGCCGAAAGCGCAACGAAGGCCGCGCTCGACGCAATCCAGCTTCTCGGCGGCAATGGCTATATTAATGATTATCCAACTGGCAGATTCCTGCGCGACGCCAAACTTTATGAGATCGGCGCGGGCACCAGCGAGATTCGCCGGATGCTGATCGGGCGCGAATTGTTCCAGGCGGCGGATTAGATGGCTGTTCTCAAGACGCTGGCCGAGACACGCAGTGCCGGGTTCAACGAGAATACGGCAATCATGCGCGCACTTGTCGAAGACCTGCGCAGCAAGGTTGCCGAAATAAAGCTTGGCGGCGGGGCCAAAGCCTGTGAGCGCCATGTGGCGCGCGGAAAACTTCTTCCGCGCGATCGTATCCGCACCCTTCTCGATCCGGGCACGCCTTTCCTCGAATTTTCGCAATTTGCCGCGCATGAAGTCTATGCCGAGCCCATTCCGGCGGCGGGCATTCTGACCGGCATCGGGCGCGTTGCGGATAAGGAATGCGTCATCGTCGCCAATGATGCGACGGTGAAGGGCGGCACCTATTATCCGATGACGGTGAAGAAGCACCTGCGCGCCCAGGAGATCGCGCGGGAGAACCGGCTGCCGTGCATTTATCTGGTTGATTCCGGCGGCGCCAATCTGCCGAACCAGGACGAGGTCTTTCCCGATCGCGAGCATTTCGGCCGCATCTTCTATAACCAGGCGACGATGTCGGCGCTGGGCATCCCGCAGATCGCCGTCGTCATGGGATCATGC
>DASQCU010000162.1:0-7692 GCA_035634575.1 Beijerinckia sp. | reverse complement strand
CTGCATTGCAATAGAATATTGTGCAATGCGCCGAAGTTCAAGTCCCTTCTCGCATTTCGGGGGGGCAGGGCGTCAAACAGGCCCGGGCAAAGAGCTGGAACGCGCGCGCACGGTGGGACAGTGCAAGCGATCCATCGGCTGGGATCGAGTGCTTTTGCTCCGATTCCATTTCGCCGAAGGTTTTCTCGAACCCTTCAGGCAGGAAAATCGGATCATAGCCAAAACCTCGCGTGCCGCGGGGCGGAAACACCAATTGCCCGAAAACCTTGCCCTCGAAAGTCTCCAGCCCGCCGTCGGGTGTGGCCAGCGCCAAAGCCGAGACGAAATGCGCCGTATAAGGCGGAAGCTTCACCTCGGCTTTCAAAGCCTCATCGATTTTTTTCATCGCCGCCGCGAAATCCTTCGAGTCGCCCGCCCAGCGGGCCGAATAAATGCCCGGCGCGCCATCAAGCGCATCGACGCAAAGCCCCGAATCATCGGCGAGCGCGGGAAGATTCGCGGATTTCGCAGCAGCGCGCGCCTTGATGGCCGAATTTTCGATGAAGGTCGATCCGGTTTCCTCGGGCTCCGGCAGGCCAAGCTCGCCTGCGGACACTGCCTCGACGCCATAGGGGTGAAGCAGCTCGCGCATTTCCCGGAGTTTGCCTGGATTATGGGTGGCGATGACGAGTTTTGTCGCAGTAAGACGCGCCATCAGGCCACCGCGAGCTTTTGCAATTCCACAAGTTTCGCGATGCCGCCCTTGGCAAGGTTGAGCAAGGTCTGCAAATCCGCATCGGTGAACACGGCAGCCTCGGCTGTCGCCTGAACCTCGACGAGGGCGCCCGCGCCGGTCATGACGAAATTGGCGTCGGTCTCGGCGGCGGAATCCTCGGCGTAATCGAGGTCGAGCACGGCCTGGCCCTGCGAAATGCCGCAGGAAATTGCCGCGACATGATCGCGCAAGGGATTGTCCTTGATGATCGAGCGCCCGTGCATCCATTTGAAACAATCGTGGAGCGCGACCCAGGCGCCGGTGATCGAGGCGGTGCGGGTGCCGCCATCGGCCTGCAGCACATCGCAATCGATGGTAATCTGACGTTCGCCCAGAGCCTGCAGATTGGTGATTGCGCGCAGACTGCGGCCGATCAGCCGCTGGATCTCCTGTGTGCGTCCCGTCTGCTTGCCGGAGGTCGATTCGCGCTTGGTGCGCGTATGTGTCGCGCGCGGCAGCATGGCATATTCGGCGGTGACCCAGCCCCGCCCCTGGCCGCGCAGCCAGGCCGGCGGCTTTTCCTCGAGCGAAGCCGTGCAGAGCACATGGGTGCCGCCGAATTTGACGAGGCAGGAGCCCTCGGCATAGCGCGCGACATTGCGTTCGAAGGTGACTGAACGCATTTCATCTGCGGCGCGATTGGACGGACGCATGAAAACTCCTGTATTAATCCGCACTTCCAGCGCATTTTCCGGCGAAAGGGGAACCGCTCCGCCGTCTGAAAACACGCCAAATCAAGGAGGTGCAAGCCGCGTTTGGATTGCCGCTTCTAGTGGGTCGCCCATCATTTCGCAACTGTTCGCCTTTGCGCATTGGCGACTCAAGGCATCCTTGCTTATCCTGCAGGCAAAATCATCGCGACACGGCAGAAAACAGGACAAACCATGCGCAATTTCCTCGCTGTTTTCATCGGTTTGATCTTGCTTTGCGCGGGGGCGCAAGCGGAGCCAAAGGCAACCCAATTCTGGAACCTCACTTCAGCGACCGTGACGGAGCTGCGGCTTGCGCCCGCCGGCAGCGGCCAGTTTGGCGAGAACCTGTGCCTGCATGACAAGGACAAGAGCGTTGATCACGATGAACGTTTGAAGATTACCGGCCTCAATTCCGGGCGCTACGATGCAAAGATTGCCTATGCGAATGGGCGCAGCTGCCTCGTCAAGGATCTGGCGATCGAGGCCGGCAAGGTCTTTTCGATCGAGGACAAGGACCTGACGGCCTGCACGATTTCAAGCCACGGGGACGATTGAGCGAAGGTTGCTATGTGTGGAAAAGCTATTTCCGCGGGCTCGCCTTGCAGATGATATCCTCCGGCTGGCAGGCGATGCCTGGGGTCGAGCAATGGATTTTTCCATCCTCATCCTTACGGCAAAGCACGCAGCCATTGGTCCATTCGAGACATTCGGCATTTTTGTCGCCATAGGCCTGAACCGGAACCGGCGGCACTTTTGGCAAGGGGGCAGGGCGCGGCGCGTCGGCCATGGCCGGCAAGACCGCAAGGCCGGTCGTGAGGGCCAAGGTCAAGCGTGTTCGATAAGCAGCAGGGATCATAAGCGGAGCATAAAGAGCTTCTGCGCCACGGCAAGCCACCCGTTGCTGTTTCCCAGGCGGCGTGTTACGCGCGGCCATGCTCGAAACTCCGCCGCCCAATCATGCCGCGCATATCATGCGTCTCACCTGCGACGAGGCGACGGCGCGCGTGCTTTCCGACATCATGATCGAGACCCTCGATCCCACTGACACCGCCGTCGCCACTTTTGAAGTTCCTGGGGCAACCGAGGACCGGTGCAAACGGCACTGGCTCGTCGAAGTCTATTTCACTGTGCCGCCCGATGAACCGGGTGTGCGGGCGCTCGTTGCTTCTGGCATTGGCGCGGAGGCCGCCGACGCGCTCGCATTCGACATTGTCCCAGCGCGCGATTGGGTGGCCTCCTCTCTCGAAGGACTGAAACCAGTCCGGGCGGGGCGTTTCCTTGTGCATGGTTCACATGGACGCGACGCGGTGCAGGCAAATGATATCGGGATCGAAATCGAGGCGGCGCTGGCCTTTGGTACCGGCCATCATGGTTCGACGCGCGGCTGTCTTCTCATGCTTGCCGAGATCGCGAAAAGGCGAAGGCCGCGCGCCATTCTTGATCTTGGCACGGGGTCGGGCGTGCTTGCGATCGCGGCAGCGAGACTCTTTCATTGCAAGGTCGAGGCAGGCGATCTCGACCCGGTTTCGGTTGCTTCCGCCCGCGCCAATGCGCGGCTCAATCGAGCCGGTGCCTATGTCCGTCCGGTCGAGGCGCGCGGCGTGGCGCATGGGGCGTTGCAAAAAGGTGGGCCCTACGAGCTTGTTTTCGCCAATATTCTGGCGAGGCCCCTACGCGATCTTGCACCCGCAGTCGCGAGATTGACAGCACGCGGCGCCGATATCGTGCTCTCGGGGCTTCTCGATCGGGACGTGCCGGGCGTGCTGAGTGCCTATTCCATGCAGGGTATGGCGCTGGTGCGCCAGCTTCATCTTGAGGGCTGGGTGACGTTGAATCTGCGGCAACGCAAAAAGCCCTGACGGCTAACATTATTCAGCACTATTGAGCGTCTTGGACACGGCGCCAAGGCGCAACCGGGCAAATGTCATCGTCCGCAGGCCGGCGATGTCGAGACTCATCGCAACGAGTGCGTAGATGATGAGCCCGGCGCCGATCTGTTCGGCCAAGGTTATGATGCCTGGCTCATTGTCGCGCATAGGCAGGAGCACAGCCGACATGACCGCATTGGCAAATGCGGCGGTGGCGAGATCGCGCAGGCTTGGCCATTGCGGCCTGTTGAGACTTGCAAAGATAATGAGGGCGATCAGCGCGGCCAAGAGCGCACCGGCCTGGGCGATTGCGAGGCTCGATGCGTCGGGGTTGCGCGGCAAGACCAAAACCAGAAGGGAATCGACCACGCAGGCAATCAGCGCCGCGCCAATCAAAGGCGCGGTCTTCTTTTCGATCTGGAAGATCGGATTGATGCCGAACTGGATGATCGCCGAGCAGAAAAGACCTGTCATCATCAAGGGCAGGAGCAGACTGAAATGGCCGCGGAACTCCAGGGGCACGACGATCTGTTCGATCGATGGCAAGCAGAGCCAGATGCCGGTGCAGGCGGGCAAGACAATCGCGATCACGATCGCCATGTTGTTGGCGATCGTCTGCCGTGCCTGGGTCGGTCCGTGCAATTCATGCGTTGCGACCGCGATTTGAAACAAGATCACGTCGAGTGCCGAGCCGATCGCCTGGATCGCCTTGGTTCCGAAATCATAGGCGAGGGAAAATTGCCCGGTTTCGGAAAAGCCGTAAAAAATCGCGACCATGGACCGATTGGCGAGGGGAATTGACAGATAGAGGAGATTGGCTCCCACGATAGGCAGGCTGTAGCGCATGAGCGCCTCGGCGATGGACAGCCGGGCAAGCCGGATCTCGCACTCCGGATCGCGAAGCGCCGCGCGCGCTGTAATGACCGAGCCGCCGAGACTGACAATGCCGCCGAGCAGGGTCATTTTGGCCGAGCCGAACCAAAAGGCGCCGCCGCCAATAAGCAAGAAAGACAAAAAGGTCTTCACCAGGACGAGGCGGATGAAGAGCGGATCGTGAAACCGGGCGCGCACGAGCGCCGAATAATAATCGAAAAGGCCATTGGTGACGGCGATCCCGAGCGCCAGGGCGATGAGGCTATAGCTCAGGGCGAATTCTATGCCCGTCATGAAGAGCAGGGCTGCACCGATCCCAAGGCTGAAAGTGATCAGGGCGAAACCGACATCGAGTGTCACGCGCAGGGCTGGTTCTTCACGCCGCGCCCGCTCCGAATAGAAGCGCGTTGCCCCGAGGCGGACCCAGTCGAAGAAAGCCGTCTGTACTGCGATGGCCGTCGCATGGGCGAGCGCGAAGCGGCCATATTCCTCGGGCCCCAGAAATTTGGCGACAAGAAGGCCGATGGCGAAGTTGAAGATGATATTGCAGAAAAAGGCGAGGAAAACGCTCATTGCGCGGAAGCACGAAGGGGTTTCGCGGTGAGATCCAGCATTCTTTCCGGCGTTTCGCTTAAAATACTTGACACTCTTCTAAAAATATCCGCTGCGCGGTTCTCGCCTATGGCCACCCCGGGGGAGCGCATTGCCGGCGTTGCCTTGCCTCTTCCGTCGTAAGCCTCATGAAGATCCCTGGCTTTCATCATGGCTGATCCCCCGTAAGATCACATGGTTTTGTCCGAGAGGGCCACTGAACCGCACTTTCTCGCAAACGTCAAAGACGCTAGAATTCATCATGTCGCATGATGTCACAATCCCCGCCGCTGCGCTCGCCGGTCTCTTGTCCTTCCTGAGCCCTTGCGTGCTGCCCTTGGTTCCCCCTTATCTCACTTTTATCGCCGGGACGACAATCGAGGAAGTGGCGACCCGCCGCGAAGCTCAAGCGCGACGCGATATTTTGATCGCCGCCGCGCTTTTCATTCTGGGCTTTTCGACCGTCTTCGTTGGGCTCGGTGCGACGGCCTCGATTTTTGGTCAGGTTCTGCGCGCCCATCTCGCTCTTTTGTCGGGATTGGCTGGCGCGGTCATCATTCTCATGGGCTTGCATTTTCTCGGCATTTTCCACTTCGCGCTGCTTTATCGCGAGGCGCGCGTCTCAGTGCAAAGGCCGGTCAGCACCTGGGGCGCCTATATCATGGGCCTTGCCTTCGCCTTCGGCTGGACGCCTTGCATCGGGCCGATTCTCGCGGCAATTCTGGCTGTGGCCGCCTCGCAAGAGACTGTCGGCAAAGGTGGCACGCTCCTCGCGGCCTATTCCCTTGGGCTCGGCGTGCCCTTCTTTTTGGCGGCGGTCGCGATCGAGCCCTTCATCCGTTTCATGAAGAAGTTTCGCGTCTATTTTGGCGCGGTGGAGAAGGTTGTCGGCGTGCTGCTCATTCTCACCGGCATCGCCTTTCTGACCGGCTCAGTCCAGAATCTGTCCTTCTGGCTTTTGCAGACATTTCCGGGTCTTGCGAACCTTGGTTGAAGTTCGACATTACCAGGTGTCAGCCGAGCGCTTCTCCGGCATAAACGGCCCAAGTAAAAGCAAGCTGTCCAAGCATGGGGCAGCTTGCCGGAAAAAATGGATTCGTTCAAAAGCGAATTACTTGCCGAGCTCATAATAGCTGATTCGACCGTCCGGGCCCTTTTTCCAGACAAAGACAGTGTAATCGGAGCGGGTGATATCGCCCTTCTTGTCATAGGAAATATCGCCGATGACAGTCTTGAAGGTCTTGCCCGAATGCATGACATTAGCCATCTCCGAGGGGTCAAGGGATTTTGCCGCTTCTGCCGCCTGTTTCATGATTTCGACGGCGGCATAAGAATAAAGCGTGTAGGTCTCCGGGTTGAAATTCTTCGCCTTGAACTCCTTGACGACCGCTGCCGCTTCCGGACGATTGCGTGGGTCCGGCGGGAAGGTCATGAAGGTTCCCTCGGTGCCCGGACCGCCGATTGCGGCATATTCGTCGGAAGCTATACCGTCTCCGCCCATCAAGACCGTTGCGACGCCTTGATCGCGCATTTGCCGCACGAGAAGCCCAGCCTCTGTCTGGAGGCCGCCCCAATAGAGAATATCGGCGCCCGATGCTTTGATCTTGGAGACGATGGCTGAATAATCCTTTTCGCCTTTATTGATGCCCTCGTAGAGCACGTCCTTGACGCCGAGCGCCGCGAGCTTCTTGCGCGTTTCGTCGGCGAGGCCTTTTCCATAGGTCGTCTTGTCGTGGAGAATGGCAATCTTCTTGCCCTTTTGCTTCGCAAGGAACTCAGCTGCGACCGCGCCTTGCTGGTCGTCGCGGCCACAGGTCCGGAAAATTGTCTCAAGGCCCCGCTCGGTGATCTGCGGATTGGTCGAAGCCGGCGTGATTTCCAGAATGTTGTTTTCGGCGTAGATTTCGCTCGCCGGCATGGTGACGCCGGAATTGAAGTGGCCGACCACGAGGCTGATTTGGTCGCCAACGAATTTATTGGCAACAGAGACGCCTTGCTTTGGGTCGGCGGCATCATCGCCGACCGAAAGGCTTAGCTTTTTGCCGAGAATGCCACCCGCGGCGTTAATGTCCGTGACCGCCTGCTCTGTGCCCATGCGCAATTGTGCGCCAAAACTCGCGTCGGCGCCGGTAATCGGCCCGCCAATGCCGATCTTGACCTGCGCGAGGGCGTATCCGGAGAAGCCTGGATTTATGAAGGTTAGAGCCAGAATGAATGCGAAGGATAGGCCTGTTTTCATGTCTTGCTCTTCCCTCTTGTCAGTTTGTTCTTTTAACCATTGGACCGCAAAGCGCGGCGCGGAGGCAATTGCCCGAATTCTTGTCTACGAGGCCATGAAAATTCAAGACCAAAACCCCTCAGCTTCACACTATATATCAAGCCGCTCGTATTCTTTTCAATTGCGACGGTCCCTAAAATCCCCGGGCATTTTGGGGTGGTCTTGGCGAACCATGAAATCCTGAACCTGTTCATTGCGAAAGGCGGCTTGGCGAAAGGCGGCTTGCGCCCGGGCTGGTTGGCTCTTATAAGCGCGTACATTCCACACGCGGATCGCGCGGGCCTGATTTAAGGCCCGTTCCCGGTGGCTTTTTCTATTGGGGTTTTCCCTTGGAAAAGGTCGATATCGCTCCGCGGCGGTTCCAACCGGAGACAAATCTCATGTTGCCTGATTTCACTATGCGTGGCCTCCTCGAATCGGGGGCGCATTTCGGTCACCAGTCACATCGCTGGAACCCGAAAATGGCGCCCTTTATCTTCGGCACCCGCAATAATATCCACATCATCGACCTCGCCCAGACAGTGCCTTTGCTGCATCAGGCGCTGAAGGCGGTGTCCGACACAGTTGCGCGCGGCGGACGCGTGCTCTTCGTCGGCACCAAGCATCAGGCCCAGGAAGCGATCGCCGATGCGGCGC
>DASQCU010000161.1:0-2837 GCA_035634575.1 Beijerinckia sp. | reverse complement strand
GCCGGAAACGTCGCCTTGCCAACGCCATCATAGACCACATCGCAAAGCTTGCCCTTGGTGATTTCCTTGACCCTGGCGACGAAATCCTCCTCACGGTAGAGGATTGTATGTTTGGCACCGGCCTTTTTCGCGAGCTTGGCTTTTTCCTCCGAACCGACCGTACCAATGACCGTCGCGCCGAGCGCTTTCGCCCATTGGCATAGGATGAGACCGACGCCGCCCGCAGCGGCATGGACGAGGATCGTATCCCCTTCCCTCACCTTGAAGGTCCGCCGCAAAAGATATTGCGCGGTGAGACCCTTCAACATCATCGCCGCGGCTGTTTCGTAGGAAATTGCCTTCGGCAGCTTGATAAGCCGGCCGGCATCGACAATCCGCTCCTCGGCATAGCAGCCCAAAGTCGCGACATAGGCCACCCGGTCGCCTTCCTGGAAATCCTTCACGCCCTTGCCAACGGCCACGACTTCGCCCGCAGCTTCATCGCCAGGAATGAAAGGTTTCGAAGGTGCGGGATAAAGGCCGCTCCGGTGATAGGTGTCGATATAATTGACACCTATCGCATGATTGCGGACGAGAACCTGACCCTTTTCCGGCGGCGGCAGCTCGATATCTTCGATCTGCATCACCTCGGGGCCGCCGACCTCATGAACACGCACAGCTTTGGTCATGGCATTCCAACTCTTGATCCCGAATCCCGAACAAAGGTCTCAAGGATTGGGAAAGGCTTGCCATTCATCATGTGGCCACGAGGCGCTCCTGGCAAGCGACCGTAAAGCCGGATCCGAAATTTCCGCTCGTTACACGCGAAAATTTCGCCACGGAACAAAGGGACGAGTTCAGCTTTTCGCCGGCGCCTCATGCACCAGCATGGCGGCAATTTCTGCCTCGCAGACGAGCACGCCATCGACCAAGGCGCGGCCCTTGTACCACCACATGTCGCGGCGACGGTTTGTCTTGGTCATGTGGAATTCGACCCGGTCGCCGGGCGTCACGGGTTTGCGGAACTTGGCCTTGTCGATTGTCATGAAATAGACGAGCGGCGGCTTGACCCCGCCGGAATGGGCGTTGATGCAAAGCGCACCCGCGGTTTGCGCCATGCCTTCAATCAGGAGAACGCCCGGCATAACCGGCCGCTCCGGGAAATGGCCCTGGAATTGCGGCTCGTTCACACTCACGTTCTTGATGCCGATCCCGGATTCATCGCCCCTCGCCTCAATGATGCGGTCGACCATCAGGAACGGATAGCGATGCGGCAAGGATTGCAAGAGCCGCAGAATATCGAATGTCTCGATTGTAACGGGCGCCGCCTCGTCCATGGTCTTATTTTCCCTTTCGTGCCGTAGGGCGCCCAAATCCAAATATACCCTGAATCATTGAGGATTCAGGGCTCGTTTCCGGTAAATCGTTGACGCGATTGCGATTTACCCGAATTGCGCCGCCTACCCCGAAGGAACAGCGGTATATGCGGTATATCATGTCAGTCGCGAGCACGGCCGACACGCCGCCTCCTCCGCGTGAGCCGGTCGAGCACGACATGAGCGCGCAGCCATTCGCGCAAAGGCCGCGCCGGTGTTCCACCGATTCGGGCCCGCGCCGGGACATCCGCGACGACGCCGGACTTTGCCGCGATCTCAGCCCCCGCGCCAACGCGCAGGTGCGCGGCGAAACCCGACTGGCCGCCCGTTGCGACAGAATCGCCAAGCTCAGTCGACCTGGAAATGCAGGTCTGCGCGACGATAGCGCAATTGCGCCCGATCGTGACATTCTCCGCGATCTGGACCAGATTGTCGATCCTGGCGCCTTCGCCGATGACCGTGTCCCCTATCGCGCCGCGATCGATCGTCGTATTGGCGCCTATTTCGACATCGTCCTGAATGATGACCCTGCCGATCTGCGGCATTTTAAGGTTATTCGCGAAGCCGAAACCGTCCTGACCGATGCGGACGCCAGGATGCAGAATGACCTTATTGCCGATCAGCGCATCGGAGATGGTGACATGCGCGCCAATCGCGCATTCGCGGCCGATGCGCACATCCGGACCAATCACGCAATTTGCCCCGATGATCGAACCAGATCCGATCTCCGCACGCGGCCCGATCACTGCACCCGGATCAACGATCACGCCCGGCTCGAGGCGCGCGTCCGGATGGATCGAGGCACCCGGATTGACGCCAGACGAACCAAACATGGAGCCGGGCCTCAGGGCCAGCGGAAAGAGCCGCCTGAAAATAGTCGCGAAAGCGCGGGCCGGTTCTTCCGTCACCAGCGCCGAGGTTCCTTGTGGAACAAGAGGCGCGTGCCGCGCGGTGACGAAACAGGCACTCGCCCGGGTCCGCGCGAGAAGGCTGGAAAATCTGGCATCGTCCAGCCAGGTAAGCTCGCCCGGCAGCGCCTCCTCGATGGAGGCCACGCCATGCAGACGCAGCGACAGATCAGCGCCTTCCGGAGCGCTTGCCCCGGTCAAGGCGACAATCTCAGCCAAAGCCAATGGTGAGGGAGCCGAAAAAAAGACCGGATCGCTCATGGAAACCCGGATCGCTCACAAAAACGACATCGCGGCGGCGCCTGAAGCCATTTCAGGCAAACCACTTTTCATCCCATCATGGCAGATTCCAAGACACCCGATCAGAAGCTTGTACCACCTGTAAAGCGGAAGAACTGCGTCTGATCGAATTGGTTCTTCGTAATCACCTTCGCGAAATCGAAGCGGATGGGCCCCAGCGGCGAAGCCCAGATCAGCGAAGCACAAACCGAGGAGCGGATCTTCGTCGTGTCGCCACCAAGTGTGATACAATTACCCTGCGTGAAGCTAACAGCCGGGTTGTTCACCAAGGCAG
>DASQCU010000160.1:0-3013 GCA_035634575.1 Beijerinckia sp. | reverse complement strand
TGGATATGCTTACGATTAAAAGAGCGACGCTCTAGCCTATGCGCCGCATGAGGGTTGGCGGTTTCTGCTGAACCGCACCAGCCTTACCGGATGTTTCATCGCGGCAATTGAGGCTGATAAAATCGCGATTTCTGGTCTTTTATTTTCGCTTCATTGAAGGGCTGAAAATGAAGAAATCGGCGGCTAAATCAGCCGCCGATTTCTTGGTGCTTTGCCATTATCTCAGCGGACGGCGAAACGCTTTTCGCTTCGCCAAAAGGCTGTCAATGAACGAGCCCTTTCAAATCGGCGATGCCTTTGTTGATGAGGTCTTCGCCATATGCACCGCGTGCCTCTACCTTCAACACGGTCTCCGCCGCCTTGGTTGCGGCATCGGCAGCGGCGGCGCGCACTTGAGCCATGGCTTGGGCTTCGGCAGTCGCAATTTTCTCCTCGGCCTGCTTGGTGCGGCGCTGAACGAATTCAGCCATGCGCTCATGCGTTTCCTTGGCAAGCAGCTCCGCTTCGGCGCGAGCCTGGGCAACAAGCTCAGCAGCTTCCGCCTCGGCTTCAGCCTTTTTCTTCTCGAAGGAAGCCAGGACAGCTGCGGCTTCCTCACGGAGCCGGACCGCAGAGGCAAGTTCAGCCTTGACCAGCGCACCGCGACGGTCAAGGGCGGCAACGAGCTTCGTGTGGACGCCGAGATAAGCGAGCAGGCCTAAGAAAACCAGAAAGCCCAGTGCGACGTAAAATTCCTCATTCAGTTCCATCTTGCGCTCCCCGCCTCAAGCTTTCGTTGAGCCAACCGCCGCAGCTACGGCTTTGGGGTCGGCGGGCTTGCCTGTAAAATGCTGCACGATGGCCGCCGCAGCTTCGCGCGCGATGGCATCAACATTCTCCATGGCCTTGGCTTTGGTCTCGGCTATGCGAGACTCGGCGGCAGCGAGTTTGCTGTTGAGATCGGTCTCAATTGCCTGCCGCTTGGCCTCGGTCTCGCTGTGGAGAAGCGCATGAGTTTCTTGCGCGAGAGCTTGAGCTTTGGCTTTGGCCTCGCTGAGTGTCTTGTCATGTTGGTTTGCGGCTTCCTGCGACCGGGCGCGCAAGGCCTGCGCCTCGTTCAGATCAGCGCTGATCTTTTCGCTGCGAACATGCAGGATACCGGCAACACGCGGCAGGGCAAGCTTCGACATCAAGAGATAGAGAACGCCAAAGCTCAGCACCAGCCAAATGAGCAAGGGTGTGAAATTTGCCGGGTCGAAGGGCGGAAAGGCGGCGTGACCATGCGATTCATTGGCAGGCACTTCCGTGCCGGCTGTGTGGCCTTGGTCGCTGCTATTGGCCATTAGCTCATATCCTGTGAAAAATCTTGAAACCTTGCCGTGAACCAAAGGCGCGAAGCGCGCCCGCAGATGCGGGGGCGCGCTTCAAAAGACCCTTACTAGATCACGAATAACAGAAGAATCGCAACGAGGAAGGAGAAAATTCCGAGACCTTCCGCGAGGGCTGCGCCGATAAAGGCGCGGCCAAATTGGGCATCCGAGGCCGTCGGATTGCGCAGAGCGCCCGAGAGGAAGCTGCCGAAGATGAGACCGACGCCGATGGCGGCGGCACCCATTCCGATGGCGGTCAGGCCAGCGCCGATATATTTGGCTGCAACGGGATCCATTCAAAACTCCTGGAGGATAGGTGGGCAACCGATCTGTTGTTGCGATATTTATTCAGTGGCCCGGATGAATTGCGTCGTTGAGATAGACGCAAGTGAGGATCGCGAACACATAGGCTTGCAGGCACGCGACGAGGAGTTCGAAGGCCGTCAGCACGATGGTCATTGCGAATGGTAATGGCGCGATCACGGCATAGGCACCGGCACCAAGCAGGCCTGCAACGAAAGCGCCCATAACCTTTAGAGTGATGTGACCCGCCAGCATATTGGCGAAAAGACGAACCGAAAGGCTGATCGGGCGGGAGATGAAGGAAATCACCTCGATCAAGACCAGGAACGGCAACAAAAAGACCGAGACGCCCGAGGGCACAAAGAGCCCCAGGAAATGTACCCCGTGCTTTGCGAGCCCATAGATGATCACCGTGCTGATCACCAGCGCGGCAAGCCCGAATGTGACGACGATCTGGGCCGTCACTGTGAAAGTATAGGGAATAAGGCCTATGACATTCGCAAAGAGAACGAACATGAAGATGCTGAAGACAAACGGAAAGAACCGCATGCCCTCGTTGCCGGAGGAAAGCCGGACCGTCGAAGCCACGAATTCATAGACCATTTCCGCCGCCGATTGCAGGCGGCCCGGGACAAGCGAGCGCGAACTCGTCCCCGCGATCATCAGGAACGAGATCCCAAGAACTATGATCACCATAAAGAGCGAGGCATTCGTAAAGGAGGCGTCAATGCCGAAGAGATGTAAAGGGACGATCCGGTCAATGTGGAATTGATGGATCGGATCGATTGCATGTTCTTCCGCCACTTTCGACCCCTTGCTAAGGCGCTGTCTGCGCTAGATTTCACCCTGGTCTGCCCTTCGAACCTGTTGGCTCGACAGCAATGCGATAAACGTTCCAGAATCCCGCCGCCGTTCCGAAGGCGAGAAAGATAATGAGGAGCAGAGGCGATGTGTGCAGCCACACATCCAACTGCCACCCGATAAGAGCCCCGACGACGACCGCCGCCGCGAATTCGGTGAGCACACGAAAGCCGAGGCTCATCGCAGTGCCAATTGACCCGCTCTCCTGCTCTGCCTTCGGCCCATCTGGCTTGAGACCGTGAGCGTCGAGCGCGCTCGAAAGCTTGTCGAGCCGCGCACGCAAAGCTTCGTCTTCACTTTCGTCTTTTCGCTCCGCCATGTGGATCTCCCGTCCAATCATCATGTGGACGAAAGAGAATCTATAAGGCGATACTGCGCGAAAAGCGAGAAAACCACGCTTTGCGGCAGGCGATAAACGATGGAAGCTTCTGAGCAACCGGCCCTTGCGAGCCGCGCGGACCATATGAGTGGTTTTTTCACCTGTCAAGATTTGGCCGTAA
>DASQCU010000159.1:0-3074 GCA_035634575.1 Beijerinckia sp. | reverse complement strand
CTGCGCGCCAGGCGGTCTCATTGGCGACGCCGAATTCGAGCAGACGCGGACGGCCCTCTTCGATCACGTCCAAGGCCTCGGTCACGACGTCGCCCTCGACGCAGCCGCCAGAGATCGAGCCAAGAAAGAGCCCGTCCGCGTCGATGATGAGATGGCTGCCGGCGGGGCGCGGCGCGGACCCCCATGTCTCGACCACGGTCGCGATTGCGACGGATTTTCCCGCCTCGATCCACTCCTGCGCCTTGCGCAAAATCGCCTCATTCGATGCCAGCATGCGAATGACTTCCCTCGCTTCAAGGGCTCGTGTCAGCTACGATCCTTGCACGGTCCCTGGAAGAAGATAGGGATGCGCGCCGCATATATCACGGCGCGCCGTGAAGCGATTTATCAGTCCGTCGCATGAGCCGCTCATCCACCCACGAAAAACAAGGTCTATGAGTGCGGATGCCGTTTGCTGCGCGGTGCGAGCTTGCTACACTCTCTTTGCATGGATAAAGCCGAAGCAGATCCGAGTCGCGGCGGTCAATCGGAAGGTACAGCTACGAACCCTGAATCTTTCAAAGCCAGGGTCTATTCGACGGGGAGAGGCATGACGGACATCAATGTTGCGGGCGAGACGTTCCGCGTGCTCATCGAGGGAGACGAGACAAAGCCGGTCTTGATGCTCGCCCATGCCCTCGGTTGCAATCTCGACATGTGGGACAAGCAGATTCCTGCGTTCACGGAGCATTTCCGTGTGGTCCGCTATGATTCGCGCGGGCATGGGTCGAGCGTAGCCAATGAGGGGCCTTATTCGATCGCAGACCTCGGCCGCGATGCCCTCAATATTATCGATGCGCTCGCCCTTGAAGAGGTGCATTGGCTTGGGCTGTCGCTCGGCGGCATGGTCGGTCAATGGCTTTTGACCAATGCGCCAGACCGAATCGAACGCGCTGTGCTTGCCAATACAACCGCGCATCTGTCAGAGCTCGATCCCTGGAACAGCCGCATCACGACCGTGCGCGAACAAGGGCTTGAGGCGGTGATCGAATCAGTGATCGAACGCTGGTTCACCGAAGGATTTCGCGTGGAGCATCCAGAGGCTGTGGTCCCCATCGTGGCGATGCTGCAGGCAACTCCGGTGCAAGGCTATCTTGCCTCTTGCGCAGCGGTTCGCGACATGGATTTTCGCGAGGCTATCCGGTCCGTCACAAACCCGGTTCTCGTCATCACGGGCCGTGCCGATCTATCGACGCCGCCCGAAATGGGTGAGCTGATCGCCAGTTCAATTCCCGGTGCGCAGCTTGTCACTCTCGAAGCCGCCCATCTCTCGAACATCGAGGACGAAGCGAATTTCAACAAGGCGGTCATTGACTTCCTGACGGCGCCCGAGGTGCCGGTCGCCGAGGCGCCGGTGCTGGTAAGCCGCCCGCGCCGCAAGCTTCCGGCCAAAAAGGTTGCAGCCAGAAAAGCACCGGTCAAGCAGGCACCGGCAAAGAAGGCCCCTGCCAAAAAGGCAGCGGCGAAAAAAGCGGTTGTGAAGAAGGCCGCGGCCAAGAAAGCCGTTGCCAAGAAGGCGCCTGCCAAGAAAGCTCCAGCCAAAAAAGCTGCGGTGAAAAAAGCGCCAGTGAAGAAAGCTCCGGTGAAGAAAGCCGCAGCGAAAAAAGCGGTCGTGAAAAAGGCTGTGGTGAAAAAGACTGCCGCCAAAAAAGCTGTGGGTAAAAAGGCTGCGGTCAAGAAAACGGCGATGAAGGCCGCACCCGCCAAAAAAGCCGCCGTCAAGAAAGCCGTGCCGAAGAAAGCTTTGCTCAAGAAGGCGCCTGCCAGGAAGGCGCCCGCTAAAAAAGCGGGGCGCAAGAGGTAAGCCCGGTCAAAAAGAGGCGGCACTTCGAGATTGAGGTTTGATCCGCAAATTCCTGGCAATTGGGCTCTGGACAATCCGATCCAAGCTCCTCTATAAGGCGCCCTTACGTCGGAGCTAGATGCATCCGGCGGCGCCCAGGTAGCTCAGTTGGTAGAGCATGCGACTGAAAATCGCAGTGTCGGTGGTTCGATTCCGCCCCTGGGCACCATTAATGTTTCCCCCTCGTTGAAGCCCTGTGCAGCGCCGTCATTGCGAGCGAAGCGAAGCAATCCAGCCGAGCCGCTGCGCTCCTCCAATGACTAGGCCCCGTGTCGGGTTCTGATCAAGGAAGCTTGGTATTCATCGCCCGAAATTGCACGTCATCGAACCATACCGTTCCGCCGCCGGCGGGCGACGGTGCGCCAGACTCCAGATGTATCTCCACATAGGCTGGCAGATCGCCGCCGCAGGCCCCGGATGGGTTCTCCTTTGGCAAGGTGAAGGTCACCGAGAGGGGTGTCCAGTCTGAACTGCCGGGCGGCAGGGAGGGCGCGGCCTCGCTCGCGATGAAACAGCCTGACTGCGTGTACCAGGAGATATTTATGCGCGCGACGCCCCTAACTTTGTCGCCGCGTGTGAAGGCTGTCACACTATAGCTCTGCCCCGGCACGGTCACTATGGGAGGCGATAGAAAATACCCGGGAATACCATATTGGTTGCTGATGCCGTTGCTTATGCGGGCAGAGACGGCGCCCTCGTATGATAGACTCCTGTCGACCGCAAAATCTGCCTGAAAGCCGCAGCCGGGCTTTGGGGCGCTGTCACAGGGACGCGTCCATAGCCGCCACAGAACGGGGAGACCGCTCGGGTCGGTTTGCTCAAAACCATTGTTGAAATCGTCCGAAAGCGCCGCCCCGGCATTGACGGCGCGCATGAAACCGGCGGCGGGCTTCTCGCTCGTATCGGTACGAAGCAGGCCGTAATAATATTCCCTGGGGTTTGATGCCGTACTGGAGGGCGGGATCGCCGTGGCCGTGAAATCGGAATATGCCCAGGGCGCGATGACCGGCAAGCCCAAGGCTTTGGCGGCAAAGCTCAGCGTCTTCAACTGGTAGGCCTGCATCGCCTCGGTCGCAATGCGGTTCGGCGCTTCGCCAAACAGAGCGCCCTCGGGATCGTTCGGCTGATAGCCGGCATAGCTCGAGTAGCCGGCTTCGCCGATGATGACCGGCAGATTGCCGGCGAATTCCAC
>DASQCU010000158.1:0-3478 GCA_035634575.1 Beijerinckia sp. | reverse complement strand
CATGATTGGGCAGATGCGCGGTCTGAGCCTCAGTCACCTTCGCGGTGAGGCCTTTCCAAATTGGCGGCAATTCCGGCAATGGGCTGCCGTCGCGATCGAGCTGCAGGGCGGCTTCAGGCGTCACCTCCCCAAGGCCCTCGGCACCGGGGAAATTGCCGTAGAGATTGTCGAAGCTGCGGTTTTCCGCGTAGATCACGACGATCGTGTCGATTTTCTCAAGGTTGCTGGACGAAGGCGCCACCGCCTCGGCAGCGATCGAACCCTGGGTCAAACCCGCCGACACGGCAATAGACCCCGCAATCAGAGCCGCCTTGCATCTGAGCTGCCTTTTCATCCCAACCTTCCCCTTCCGATCATCTGAACATCTATTGAATCGGCAGTATTAGCCTAGATCATTGCATTTTTGCGAAAATTCAGCCGGAAGGGTCAAGGCTGTGAAGACGCGAGAAGCGCGTGCGTCGTAGAGGATATCGGCGGTGAAGTGTATTCCGTCATGCGCGGACTTGATCCGCGCATCCAAGCGAGCCAAGTCGAGGTTGTGCCCAAGCACCAAGGTGCTTGATGTCAAGCTTTCGTTCATGGATGCCCGGATCAAGTCCGGGCATGACGCGCTGATGGCTGGTGGCGCAACGCAAGCTATTGCTGCAAATTTGGGCCTGCTACCGGACGGCCCGGTCAAGATGACGAGCCTTGTCCAAATTCCTGGGCTCGCCAACGAGCTGCAATAATTTCGTGCTGCTGAGATCGGCATCGCTGAAATCCGCGCCCGTGACATTTGCACCCGTCAAATCGGCACCCGCGAGCGATGCCCCAAAAAGCTCTGCGTTGCTTAAATTCGCGGCGCGCAGCGAGGCAAATTCAAGATCGACCCTCGACAGATCGGCGTTGGAAAAATTCGCGTGATCGAGCTTGGCGGATGGCATCACGGCCCGCATCAATCCCATGGATTGGTTCTTCATGTCGGGACCAAGCCTTGCATTGACGAAATTCACCCCTTCGAGACTCGCGCCAGTCAGATCGGCCACAATCAGCGCGCCGCTCATGTTGGCGCCATTGCCTGTCGCGCCTCTCATTTGCGCGCCAAAAATATGTGCATCCGTCAGATTGGCTCCAGACAGGTTTGCCTTCAACAGCCAGGCCTGATCGAGCACCACATGCGAAAGATTTGCGCCCGCGAGCTTTGCATTGTTCAAGATGGCAAGACGCAGATTGGCGCCATGGAAATCGAGGCCGCTGAGATCAAGACCGGCAAGGCCCTTGCCGGAAAGATCGGCAGGCCGCTCCGGCGTCGCCGCCGCGAGAATGCCCGCAACTTCATCGCGGGTGAGCTCGGCTTTTGTCATGCGTGGGGATTGGAGATCGACATGGCCAAGCATGTCTTGTGCGGCGGTGAACATGCTGCCGCAGCCAGCCAATAGAACAAAGGCAAGGAACCAGGACGGACGCATGAATAATATTACACCGTCGCGCGATCCTGTGAAAGCGCTCAATATCTCCTCTTGATCCTCGCCCTCGTCTCATCGACAAGCACGAACTTTGTCACAGTGCGGGCAGCGGATATGAATCAAGGTCAAGCCAATGAACCCCCGCCAACTCTCCCCGACCTGCTGCGGCATGGGCTCGATGTCATTTTCGTCGGCATCAATCCTTCGCTTTATTCGGTCGCGCAAGGGCATTATTTCGCGCGCAAGACGAACCGCTTCTGGCCGGCCTTTTCCCGGTCGGTGCTGAGTTCAACTGCGCGGGAAAAGATCGGCGTTACGCAATTGGAGCCGCTGCATGATCATCTGCTTGTCGAACATGGCTTCGGCTTCACCGATGCAGTGAAGCGCGCAACATCCCGGGCAACCGATCTCTTGCCCGCGGAATTTGCTTCAGGGGTACAGGCCCTTGTAGAAAGACTTGAATTTTATCAGCCGCGTATCGCCTGTTTTCACGGCATCATGGCCTATCGGCAGGTTCACAGGGCACTCACCGGGACAAAGAGCGATCCTCTCCTCGGCTTGCAGGAGATCGCGATCGGCAGCACCCGGCTTTACGTCGTGCCCAATCCGAGCCCCGCGAATGCGCATTTCACGCCCGCCGATCAGACAGACTGGTACGACCGCCTGCACGCCTGTCTTGCCGAGCTTCCCCGGTCAAGCTTGTGACGTTCACAGCCCATTCATTATGAGAATCCTATTTTTCAGGCAAAAGTTGCAACGGACTTTTTATGCCGTTTGGGGGCATATCGCGTTTCGTGAATTCAACGCTGGCAGAAGAAACATTCACCCAAATCCCAGCGTATGTCCTTCAAAGAGGCGTCGATCTCACAGGATGCCCGAGGACGAAAACAGGAGAAACTATTGTGCGTGTCATATTTGAAAGCGAAACCGGCGGCCTTAACGCCGTTGCAATCGGCAAGATCCAGGCCGCCTCGAATTGGCATGGGCCTTCCGCTGCAGCCAATGATGATTACAAGGCCAAGGCGCTTCGCGAACTGATCAATGCCGCGCAGGAGTATGACGCCGATGCGATCACCGGCATCGATTACACCGTGGAGCGTGTCGAGGCTGGCGACACGCCCGGTTCAGCGCCGCTTCAGCGGATCTGCGCGACAGGCGTCGCGGTCAAGCTCGCCCGCTCCTGAGCAAACGCAAGGTGCGATCCAAACCCTCCCATTAGAACAAGATGACTTATCCGTGATCGTCATCTTGCTCTAAAGTTATGTTTTGTCGCGTGTCCGGACGCAAAACCGGTTTCCACTTTTGCTGGACACGCTCTGGAGAGGGCTTGCTCAAATCATCGCGAGAACTTCTTATACTTCAGCCGGTGCGGAATGACGCTGTCCGTGCCGAGCCGCCGCTTCTTGTCCTCTTCATAATCGGCGAAATTGCCTTCGAACCATTCGATATGGCTGTCGCCTTCATAGGCCAGGATATGGGTCGCGATGCGATCCAAAAAGAAGCGATCATGCGAGATGATGACAGCGCATCCCGCAAAATCGGTCAAAGCCTCCTCCAGTGCGCGCAATGTATCGACATCGAGATCGTTCGTCGGCTCGTCGAGCAGAAGCACATTCGCGCCCGATTTCAGCATCTTGGCCAAATGCACGCGATTGCGTTCACCGCCTGAGAGCTGGCCGACTTTCTTCTGCTGGTCCGAGCCCTTGAAATTGAAGGCCCCGGTATAGGCGCGCGAATTGATCTCGCGCTTGCCGAGATAGATGACTTCATTGCCGCCGGAAATTTCTTCCCACACGGTCTTCTTGCCGTCGAGCGCATCGCGCGATTGATCGACATAGCCGAGCTGTACCGATTCGCCGATTTCGATCACGCCGGAATCGGGCTTTTCCTGACCGGTGATCATGCGGAACAAGGTCGTCTTGCCCGCGCCGTTCGGGCCGATGACGCCGACGATACCGCCCGGCGGCAGTTTGAACGACAGACCGTCGATCAAAAGCTTGTCGCCGAAGCCCTTCGACAGGTTCGAAAATTCG
>DASQCU010000157.1:0-2036 GCA_035634575.1 Beijerinckia sp. | reverse complement strand
ATAGGCGGCCTTGCGTCCCGCCCGGTCGCCGTCGAAGCATAGAATCGGCTCCTCCGCCATTTTCCAGAGAAGTTCGCATTGGTCCTGGGTCAGCGCGGTGCCAAGCGGCGCAACGGTCTGACCAAAGCCCACCGCCGACATGGAAATCACATCGACATAGCCTTCGACCGCGATCACGCTTCCGGCCTCATGCGCCGCCTTGCGCGCATTGTGCTGATTATAAAGCACCGCGCCCTTGTGAAAGAGCGGCGTCTCCGGCGAATTCAGATATTTGGCCTGGGCGTCCTTGGCGAGCGCACGGCCGCCAAAGGCAATGACCCGGCCGGAACGGTCGGCAATCGGAAACATGACCCGATCGCGGAACCGGTCATAGGGGACCGGAATATCCTCGCCATGAATGAGGAGACCCGCCTCGATCATCATGTCCCGCGAAGCGCCCTTTGCGGCAAGATGATCGCGCAGCGCATATTTCTCAGCCGGAGCGAATCCGAGACGAAACCGGCTCTGCAGATCGGCCCCGAGACCGCGTCCGGCCAGATAGGCGCGGGCCTTGCCGCCTGCCTGCCCCTTCAGCTGAGATTCAAAAAAGAGGGCGGCCCATTCCAGCACTTCGTGGAGGCCCGCGCGCTGCCTTTCCTGTTCCTCGCTCTCCCGCGAGACAACGGGCAGCGCGAGACCGGCATCCGCCGCGAGCCGCTCGACGGCTTCGGGAAAGGAAAGCCCCTCGGTCGCCATGACAAAATCGAAAATATTGCCATTCTTGCCCGCCGAGAGATCGAACCAGGCCATTTTCTGGTCATTGACGAAAAAGGAGGGGGTTTTTTCAACGTTGAATGGCGAGAGACCCTTCCATTCGCGCCCGGACTTCAGCAATTTGACGCGGCGGCGCACGACTTCCGAGACCGGAAGCCTGGCCTTGATTTCTTCAAGAAAAGACGGCGGAAATCGCATGGGCGCTCTTCGGCCTTGAAATCGCGCATCGGGCCTTTGTCGTAAAGCTTTATCGTAATTTTCCACCTAATTCACAGGCGATCACGCGGCTGACAAAAATAAGGGGCGCAATTTGCGCCCCTTGGTACAGCTCAGGCCGATCCCCGGTTGACCTGGAAGAACCTTGTTAAGGGCCCCGGCAGGCTGGCGCTCGAGCCGCCTTCGGCCCGGCTGTGCAAATCGTGCCAATCCACGATAAGCTGGCAGCCGCGCGCGCTGGCGTTTCGCCCCCAATCGCGCAAAAGCTCGAGGGCCGCATGATCGATATGGGTCAAGCGGTCGAGCACGACATGGAGGGTTGTATTCGGCGGGACCTTCTCCAGCGTTCGCGCCATCGAGGGCACCTTGAGGAAGGTCGCCGCGCCATCAAGGTGAAGACGCGCTTCCCCCGGCGTCCCCGCCCCTTGCAGATTGACATCAAGCATGGCCGAGCGAAGCGACAGCCGGAACAGGGAGAGAGCGAAGCCGATAAGGACGCCCGCCAGCAGATCGGTGGCGACAATTGCGACCGCCGTCGCAAGATAAATGCCCACCGTACCCCAGCCGAAGGCTGCGAGCTCGCGCAAATGTTTCGGCGCAAGCATTTTGAAGCCTGTGAAGACGAGGATTCCGGCAAGTGAGGCAACCGGGATCGCCCGCAGGAGCCAGGGCAGGAGCAGCGCGAAGCCGAGGATCCATAAGCCGTGCAGGATCGCCGAGACACGCGATTTCGCACCCGCCTGGACATTCGCCGCGCTGCGCACGATGACGCCGGTCATCGGCAGCACGCCGAGAAGGCCGCAGATCATATTGCCAAGGCCCTGCGCGGCAAGCTCGCGATCATATCGGGTCCGTGCGCCGTCGTGCATCCGATCGACGGCGGCAGCCGAGAGAAGGGTCTCGGCGCTCGCAATGAAGGCAAAGCTCATGGCCTCGATGAGAATCTCTGGATCGAACCAGTCGAGCATGTTGGCGGGAGCCATCAGCCGAACCGAATCGAAGAGATTTTGCGGAATATCGACATGCTTGACGCCAAGCCCCATCGCCTGGGCCGCGGCGGTGACGGC
>DASQCU010000156.1:0-1759 GCA_035634575.1 Beijerinckia sp. | reverse complement strand
ATCGAGCCGCGCAATGAGGCTCGACGTATCCCATCTTTTGCCGCCCATCTTCTGCACCTCTGAATAAAACTGATCGACAAGGGCTGCGACCGGCAGATTGGCGCCATTCCGGCGGGCTTCATCGAGGCAGATTGCCAGATCCTTGCGCATCCAGTCGACTGCGAAGCCGAAATCGAACTTGCCCGCGAGCATCGTCTGATAGCGGTTTTCCATCTGCCAGCTTTGCGCTGCTCCTTTCGAGATCACATCCACCACGGCATGGGCATCGAGACCCGCACTTTTGGCGAAATGGAGCCCTTCGGCCAGCGCCTGTATGAGACCGGCGAGGCAGATCTGATTGACCATTTTGGTGAGCTGGCCGGAACCCGCCGGACCCATCAGCCGGCAGGCCCGGGCATAGGCCTGGATCACAGGTTCGGCCTTGGCATAATCGGCTTCGTCGCCGCCGCACATGACGGTCAGCGCGCCATTTTCAGCGCCTGCCTGGCCGCCGGACACAGGGGCGTCGATAAAGCCTTTGCCGGCGCTTTTGGCGGCGGCGTGAAGCTCCCGCGCGACTTCCGCGGAAGCGGTCGTATGATCGACGAAAATGGCGCCGGCTTTGAGCCCTTTGAAAGCGCCATTCTCGCCGATCGTGACCGAGCGCAAATCCTCGTCATTGCCGACGCAGGCGAAGACAATCTCTTGCCCCGTGGCTGCCTCGAACGGTGAGGGGGCCGATGTGCCGCCGAATTCAGACACCCATTTCGCGGCTCTTTCTACGGTCCGATTGAACACGGTGACGTCATGGCCTTGTTTTTTCAGGTGGCCCGCCATCGGATAACCCATGATACCGAGGCCGATAAACGCGACTTTTGCCATTTTGTCCTTCCTGTCCCGGCGGCGTCCTGCGCCCGCAGGGTGATATCAATTGATCTCGAAGTCGAAATATTTGGCCCAGACCTTTGCAAAAGTGCCATCGGCTCGCACAGCATCCAAAGCCTTTTCGAACATTGCCTTGAGTTTGTCATCGCTCTTGCGCAGACCTATGGCGATCCCATCGCCGAAATAGGCCGTATCGCGCTGGACATCGGCAATCAGACGACAGCATTGAGCCTCCTTGTGAGTCTTCAAGAAGTCGGCGATCGCATCCTTGTCCCCGATCACGACATCGAGCCGGCCTTCCGCAAGATCGAGAATCGCCTCTTCGAGCGTCGCGTAGCGGCGAATTTCTGAATTCTTGTAGACGTCCTCCAGATAGGCTTGATGCGAGCCGCCAGATTCGACGCCAATGGTCTTGCCGGCAAGTCCCGCCGGGCTCGTGTCCTTGACCACATTCTCGCGCGGACCGATGAAGGCGGACGGCATCCGCACATAGGGCCTGGTGAAGGTGATCTTCTCGCGCCCGGCGTCGGTGATCTCCATCGCTGCCATGATCGCATCATATTGATTATTCAAGAGGCCGGGGATGAGGCTGTCCCAGTCCTGCGGCACAAATGTGCAGGTGACTTTCATGCGGGCGCAGAGTTCGCGCGCGAGATCGATCTCGAAACCGGCGAGTTCATTATTATCGAGATAATTATAAGGCGGGCGCGCGCCTTCGCTCGCAATCCGCACTTGTGTCCAGGCAGGGGTGGCCTCAGAGCTCGCATGGGCGGCGGCAAGGCTCAGGACAGGCAAAACACAAAGGCACAAAACGCGGACATGGCGGATCGCGCAAATCCATTCGATCAGCTGGCGAAAGGGAAGGCTTGCAAACAGGGTTCTTCTCCTTGGCGGC
>DASQCU010000155.1:0-2330 GCA_035634575.1 Beijerinckia sp. | reverse complement strand
GTAGGCGGGATGATATTCCACGATGTCCAGCCGATCGCCCGTGCCATCGACGAGACGCAGGCGAGGGGGATTTTCATTCGCTTGACGGGCGAGCGCCATCGTCTCCGCCGAACCGAAATCTTGACCGAAGGCTTGAAGCTTCTCGCCCGCCATATCGACATGGGCGCGATGCAAGGCCTCGCGCAAAGGCAGATCCATCGCCAAAAGATCGACATCTTCGAAAGGCGGCGTCTGATTGAAGGAAGCTTCATCGAAACCGCCGGTGAGGGGAGCCATGAACAGCACACCAACGCAATCGAGTTCGGGGTATATTATCGCTATTCGCCAGCAATGCGTAGCGATGCGGCCGCCATCTCCTGGTGGCGCAGTTCATCTTCCTTGCGGCTGATATAATCACGGGTGAGCGGCACGGTCTCGAGCTTTTTGGCGAGCTGAATCTGGAATATGACGAGGCCCTCGACACGAAAGGCGGATTCGGACCCGGCGAGATAATAATCCCACATCCGGCAGAAGCGTTCGTCGTAAAGAGCCTTCGCCTCTTCACGCCGCGCGTCAAACCTTTCATGCCAGGCTTTCAATGTCTCTGCGTAATGGAGGCGCAGGATTTCAAGATCGGTCATGAAAAGCCCGGCACGTTCGATGGCCGGCATGATCTCCGACAAGGCCGGAATGTAGCCACCGGGGAAGATATATTTTTCGATCCAGGGATTGGTTGCGGCGGGTCCCGGGGAGCGTCCGATCGTGTGGATCAGCGCGACACCATCGGCATCGAGCAATCGCGCGACCTGTCCGAAATAGGCATCGTAATAGGGAAGGCCAACATGTTCGAACATTCCGACGGAAACGATCCGGTCGAAGTTCCCCCCCATCTCGCGATAATCGCACAAACAAAAATCCGCGGCGGATGCAAGACCGGCTTCCGCAGCCCGGCTCTCGGCAATGGCGAGCTGCTCTTTCGATAAGGTCAGGCCGGTGAGGCTCGCGCCGCAAAACCGGGCAAGATAGATCGCAAGGCCGCCCCAGCCGCAACCAATGTCAAGCACGCGATGGCCCGGCGCGAGCAGGAGCTTCGCAGCTATATGGCGTTTCTTGGCGAGTTGCGCTTCTTCGAGGCTTGCTTCGTCGTGCTCGAAATAGGCGCAGGAATATTGCAAATCGGAATCGAGAAAGAGCGTGTAGAGTCCGGCATGGAGATCATAATGATGCGCGACATTGCGGCGGGCGCGCCTTTTGTCATTGCGGCTTCGCAAACGCCGCAAGGCCCAGCGTGCGAACTGCAGCAGGTGAACCCAGCGAGAGCTGTCCGCGCGCGCGAGATTTCGAGCGGCAAGCATCAACACGTCGAGCATCGTACCGGAGGTGAGATCGATACGGCTGTCCATGAATAATTCGCCAAAGCAGAGTTCAGGATCGGCCATGAACCAAAGGATCGCGGCACTGTCGTTGAAACGCAGTCCCAACCGCTTTCCTGTGCCATCGCCAGCGGTGAACTTATGCCCATTCGCGAGTTCAATCTCGATCGAGCCTTCCCTGATTATTTTGCCGATGAATGCGCGAACGGCTTTTTCTAAAAAATCTTCGAAAAATCTTTTCATGGCTTACCTCGATTGAGCTCAATTGGATCGCGATCGGCGGAGCTGAAGAAAAGCGCGTGACATCAGTTGATGTTGGCATCCCTTGCCTTGATGTTGGCGTCCCTTGATGTTGGCGCCGCGAAGGGCGAGTGACACCCAACAGGCATTCTTTATGGCCATTGATGTAACGCAAGGTGCGAACGGGGATAGCCGTCAAACTCTATTGTGAAAAATTATTGCACACTCGCAAGGGTCTACCGCCCGCTTCGAAGAAACAGGCGGTGCAACTGCAACAAAGCGCCTTCCCGATATTAGTCTATATGCTCAACAGCTCGTGCCGCTGCAAGGAACTGTTGTCAGGTCCATTGAGTTTCGTACCCGAGACGACATCACTGCAGTAGATTTTTTGATCGCTCTGTTGCGAATTGCCACCTTTGGCACGGCACGAACAGGACGACTTATTTTTGAATCGTAATCTTGCTCTTAAGTATTTGTTTTGTCGCGTGTCCGGATGCAAATCCGGTCTCCGCTTTTGCTGGAGAAGCTCCAGCGCCAAGCCTATGGCCCGAGCCCTTCTGCTTTCCTTGCCGGAGGAGAGTTCCCCGGCAAGGTGTACTTGGGGAGTGTGCAATGAAACATACTGGAATATTGATGACCGCGGCTGCGCTAAGCGTCGCTCTTGTCGCCAGTGGGCCGGCTTCGGCGCGAGGCTTCGGCGGCGGGGGATTTCATGGCGGGTTTGGCGGCGGCGGGTGG
>DASQCU010000154.1:0-4727 GCA_035634575.1 Beijerinckia sp. | reverse complement strand
AAACGCCGCTTCTTCGAAGGCATCGCTCGCATCTTCAACCGCGTTGATGACCGGAAGGAATTGGCCTCCGTGGCCGAACGGCCCGCTTGCCATCTCGTGCGCCTCGATGATGAGCATGTCGCCCTTGTGCTCGAGGCGTTTGGCGCGATCGGCGAAATGTTGTCGCTCGCCGTCGGACAGATGCCCAAGGCCGGCGATGCCTTCTTCCACGATGCTTGCCAGCATGCGCGTGAAGCCGAGCTGGCGCAAGGCGAGGGCAAGCACGGTCTTTTCGGCCGAACCGAAACTCTGTCCGAGTTCGGCGCGAACTTCGTCGCGCAGCAGGCGGATAGAGCGGCCAGCCTTCAATCCTTCACTGGCGAGCCGCAGCACCCGGGCGAGGAAGTCACCGGCTTGGGCCGCACCGAGCGCCTTGTCGAGCCTCGCCCCATATGGAATGCGTCCCTTCGCGCCAAGCTGAACGGCATCGAAGATGAGATCGGCCCCTCCGAGTTCCAGAAATCCCCGATGACCATATTCCTCGTTTGCGGCATCCTGGAGCAGCTTGAACGCTGTTTTCTTATCGACGAAGATTTCGAGCGCTTTGCGCGCCCGGTTCCAATCGATGAGGAAGACAAGGCGGGAACCGACGGCGTCGAGAAAGCTCAGGAGGTCATGTTCGGTCTGTGCTTCGTAAGTGCCCGTGATCAGATAGAATTGGCCGCCCTCGGCAAGCCCTTCGGCATGGTGATCTGCAAGGGGAGTCCAATCGACCGGGAATTTTGCGAAGAGGCCCATGAAGAAGCGAGCGCGCTTGCGATGCACGTCGGTATAAGTGATTGTGGCGCGGTGCTCTTCGATGGTCACGATGAAGACATGAGCATCGGTCGTTCCAATGTCATTTTGCAAGACGAGGCGTTCGGCGACGCGGCTCGCGGTCGTATCCAATCCGGGATGTCCGAAAGCGAGGGCCCGGGTGCGATCGAGCCCGTGCATGAATGCTTCGATCCTCGGCCGATCGCCCGATATGAGACCAAGGACATGAGCGCCGGCGACAGTCTCTACAGCCATATTTGCCGCAAACCGATTTAACGCCTTGTGCAAATCCATGACGAGAAGATGCGCGCTGTCGGCACGGCCACGATCCGCCGATGCGATTGCAGTAAGGCGATCTTCATCAAGGATGTCGCCTTGCTCAGCCGATTTTTCGCCGAGCGTCCGCGCTGTCTGCAAGGCGCTCAAGCGGCGCTCGAAGGCTTCGACTTCGGTCTGCTTCGCCGCTTTGAGTGGCGCCAGCATCGTTTCTATGTCCAGGTATATTTCTGAAATGATCTTGCCCGCGCCGGGAATTTCGAAATGCTTTGCATCGAGCTTCCTGGCGTGGACGATTGCATTGTCGAGTGCGCTGTCAGCAATGCCAGCCGCGCGCCGTTCTGTTTCGAATGTGCGCGGCCTTGCCTCGGGATGTTTCGCCTGGACGACCGCTTCTTGCAGCGCAGTCATGCGCAGCTTGGCACGATCATTCGCGTTCAAGGCTTTGTTGATAAGATCGGGGATGAGAATAGTCTCTTCACCCAAATGCTTGATGATATCGATCTTGGCGGTCATCGGGTGCGGTTCGCTCCGTTCCTGCGGGCGCGCAAATGGACTGGCAAAGTTGCCCCGGCTCGCCCTTGAAATGCGACAAATCACCAGGATCAAGCGCCGCGCGTCACATGATAATCGTTGCTGCTATTGTTCAATCCTAGCAGAGCTGGCGTTCATACCTTTGATCGGCATCAATTCGTGATTATCGGGACGTTGGTGGAAATTGCCTATTGTAACTGATCGTCATTCACAGGAGCTTCGAGCGAGGCGAGGCCGCAGTGTCGTCGGCCTCTACCTCAACACGCCGGAAAAGGCACTCGTTCTCTCCGTTGACGAGAAAAGCCAGATCCAAGCGCTCGACCATATGTAGCCAGGCTTTCCTTTGAAAAAGTCCGCCGCGCGAGCATGATGACTGATGATTACAAATGTAACGGCACGACGACGCTTTTCGCCGCACTCGACGTGGCAAGCTGGAAGGTCATCGGCAGAAGAGTCCCTCCCCTTTCTCAAAAAGATCGATCGCGAGGCAAACACCTTTTTTCTTGTCTCGCGCTGTCAAATGCCTTATTCGTAAAGTACCATATCATATATATAAGATATCTATTCGTCGGGAGAGAAGCAATGCGGGCAAGCGATGGCAACAGGCTCTTTCAAACCTCAATCGCCTTTTGCGCATGGTCTGGCATCGCGTCGATCATCCTCTTCATCATCGGGGGAGTCCTGCTCGGCGGGATGATTCCGCCTCTGCTGGCGCCGGACGATCCACCATCGGAATTCGTGAGGAAGGTTTCTGAGCATCTCTTGGCAATTCGTGTGGGCTCGGTGTTTCTCATGCTGTCGTTCGCGTTGTTCGGAGCGTTCGGCGCCGGTATCGCCGCACAGACGCGCCGGGCAGAAACTTTTCCCGTTTTTTCCTATGTGCAGCTGGTGTTCACCGCGGCGGGTACTGTCGTCGCTCTTCTCGTGGCGTTCTGCTGGGCTCTCATGGTCTTTCGTCCCGACGTCTATCATCCGACCACGGTACAGTTTCTCGCCGATTTCGCTTACTTCCTGGCCGTCTTCTCCGTTCCCGTTTTCGGTGGATGGTGTGTCATGATCGCGCTGCCGATCTTCCTCGCGGAAAGTGAAGCGGCGCCTTTTCCGCGATGGGTCGGCTACCTGAACCTGTGGGCCGCAGTCCTGTTCGCCCCAGGCCAGCTTGTGCTCTTCTTCAAGCACGGTCCCTTCTCATGGAACGGCGCCGTTGCCCTGTGGCTTCCGTTCATCGCCTTTTTCCTCTGGATCCTGATCATGTGCATCGTCCTGCTCCGCATCGCAAAGGGGCGCACTTCCGCGTCCGCCCTCAACTGATACGAGCCGTGGAATGGCGTCTCCTGGTCCTAAGACGATGCCGCTGACCGGCGGTGCCACACAGAAGAAAGCGGTGGTTTTCGAGGCAAATGGCGGCAAGGAACTCCGCCTGTCCGGTGAAACCGGCATATGGATCTTTGTCGTCGGCGACCTTGCCGTGTTCACACTCTTTTTTATACTCATCATGCTCGGGCAGAGGGAGGAGACCGCGGCTTTCGCCACATCCAGGGCGATGCTAAACGTGGGTGCCGGCGTCCTCAACACGTTGTTCCTCCTCACGGGGTCGTGGTTCGTTGCGATGGGGGTCGAACGATACCGGAGTGGCCATTTAGCCAAGGCGCGTCGAGATCTTGACTTCGCAATTCTCTGCGGTCTGGCATTCATTGCGAACAAGTGCTCGGAGTGGGCGAGCAAGATATCGGCGGGTCTATCGCCCGCCACTGATAACTTCTTTATGTATTTCTTTATTATTACAGGTATTCATCTCTTTCACGTGATTCTTGGCGTAGGTGTGTTGCTATACATGCGGGCGCTGACGAAGCACGATTCGGTGAGCTCGCTAGATGTGTTGAAACTAGAAAGCGGAGGGCTCTTCTGGCACTTGGTCGATTTGCTTTGGATTGTCCTCTTCGCGCTGTTTTATCTGCTATGATTGATGATCGGATGACGGAGCGCCGGAAGAGCAATGCGCGCGCCAATACCGCAGCATGGGCCTTTCTCATAACCGCCACGCTGGTCTCCTGGTGGCTTGGCCACGCAGCCCGAAACAATTTCCCCGCTCAGCACCTTGCCATCGCCGGAGTCATCGGAACGGCACTTATTAAAGTCTGGGTGGTTGGCCTTCAATTTATGGAGCTGCGCAATGCGCCGCCCCTGATTCGCCTGGCATTTGCCGCATGGGTCGTGAGCATGATGGTTGCTCTCCTGGCAATTGCGCTCGCGTGAAAACACTTGCCTTGTCACAAGCGATTGCAGCAATCGAAGAAAGGACAGCGTGATGGGAAATGCCTTTGTGACATTAGAATTGAATTTCAAACCCGGCTTCGTCGAGGATTTCATCTCGCAATTGCCGGCGATCCTCGCGGAAACCAGACAACAAAATGGATTTATACGTCTTGATGTGTTTCGAAACGAGATAGAACCCGACAAGCTCATCATTGCCGAGCTTTGGGAGTCCAGCGAGCAATATCGTGCATATCTCGAATGGCGCAAGCAGTCAGGACTATTCGAAAAGCTAGACGCGATCCTCGCCAGCAAGCCCCTTATAGCTATTTGGGGCCATCTGCTGGAGGTTACCAAATGAAGGAGCCGATCTCGACTCTGCGCGGTCTCGATCGCAAAGGGCATTCAGAGGGGATCTTCCACGACGACCTCGATCAGCGCCATTCGAGAGTGGCACCGACGGTCATTCTTTTGACCGTTGGTATTACGGGGCAGGATTTGCATTGAACAAAGGCCGGGGAAAGCCCGGCCTTGCCCTGTATTTCAATGAAGCGCAAAATCACATCGCTTCGAGTGCCAGTGCAATCCCCTGACCACCGCCGATGCAGAGCGTGACGATGCCGCGGTGGATGCCATCCCGCCGCATTGCATGAAGGAGCCGTGTCGTCAGCACCGCTCCCGTGGCCCCGATCGGGTGACCATGCGCGATGGCACCGCCCTCGACGTTGACGATGTCATCGGGAAGCCCCAGTTCCTGCTCGACCGCGAGCGGTACGGCCGCAAAGGCTTCGTTGATCTCGATACGTTCAACGTCGCCAAGTTTCCAGCCAGCCCGCTCCAATGCCTTTTGGACCGCCGGGACTGGACCG
>DASQCU010000153.1:0-1894 GCA_035634575.1 Beijerinckia sp. | reverse complement strand
GATCGACACCGGCCAATGTACCGATGCGCGGAAATTCATGGATGAAGCGATGGATATGGCGTTTGAATTCGACGGCGCTGTGCCATGGCTGGAAGCCGAACAATGTCGCCCACATGAACCAGAAATTGGTTTCGAAAAAGGACGCCCGGAAACATTCGTCGATCCGCTTTGGCCCCAGAGAGCGCTCGGAACGTGTGATCATCGTGACGAGATCGAGACGATCCCGCGTGCCAAAGCCCATCAAGGAAATATCAGCCTTCTCGCCATTGGCAATGAGCCGTGCTTTCGCGCAGGTCCTGACCTTTTCATTGAAGGCGATAAATTCGTCGCGCACCGTCTTCGAACGGTCGGTCAGCGAAGGGATGAAGGACAAAAGCTCATAGGTGCAGACATAGGAGAAATTGAACATCCGCCCGCCGCGGATGACATAGCCTTTTTCTGGGGAGCCTGCCTTGTCCATGGCGCCGCCGACCGCCTTCGTGGCCTCGAAAATATGGATGTTCGAGGCCTTAAGACCGCCTTCTTTGATCAGATAGGCCGCAGCGGCAAGCGAGGCGATCCCTCCGCCCACGAGGAAGGCCTTGACGTCATTGCGATCCATGGGCCGAGATCTCCCGCGTTCAATTCCTCCCAGAGCGTGTCCAGCAAAAGTGGGAAGCGGATTTGCATCCGGACACGCGGCAAATGCCAAAAAGCGCCGAGTGAATTGAGGGCGCTTTTTGCGCCAATTGAATGGGAAAGCGTCCCCAATCTCTGATCTATCGCAATTTCAGCTGAATTTTTAGCCAAGCCCTTCGAGAATCGGTAAAAAACGTCAAGCCTCGCCAACGAAGACGCCCACCGCCGTTCAGCGGGAACAGGCGGCGCAAGGTCAGGTCGATTGCCAGTCGCGGCTCCCCCGCGACTGCGGACGGGCTGCCCCTCAGCGCGCGGAAATCTGGCTTAAATCCCGCACCGCGCCGCGTGATGCGCTTGTCGTCATTGCGGCATAGGCCTTCAGCGCCGTGGAAATCTGGCGCGGCCTGTCCACCGCCGGCCGATAGGCCTTCTTGCCCTTGGCTTCCATGGCGCTGCGCCGATGGCTAAGTTCCTCGTCGCTCACCGCGAGATGGATCGACCGTTCGAATATGTTGATCTCGATCCGATCCCCCTCCTCCACCAAAGCGATCGTGCCGCCTTCCGCCGCCTCAGGCGAGACATGGCCGATCGAGAGCCCCGACGAGCCGCCCGAAAAACGCCCATCCGTGATCAAGGCGCAGGCCTTGCCGAGCCCTTTCGATTTCAAATAGCTCGTCGGATAGAGCATTTCCTGCATGCCCGGACCGCCGCGCGGCCCCTCATAGCGGATGAGGACAATATCGCCCGCAATGATCTTTCCGCCCAAAATCGCATCGACCGCGCTCTCCTGGCTCTCGAAGATGCGCGCAGGCCCGGCGAAGGTCAGAATGCTTTCGTCGACCCCCGCCGTCTTCACGATGCAGCCATCCTCCGCCAGATTGCCGTAGAGAACGGCAAGACCGCCATCCTTGGAAAAAGCATGGGCGGCATCGCGGATGACGCCTTTCTCGCGATCGAGATCGAGCTCGTCATAACGGCGCTCCTGGCTGAAGGCCTCGATACTCGGCACACCGCCCGGCGCCGCAGAGTAGAAGGTGCGCACCATCTCGCTATTGGTGCGCCGCACATCCCAGCGCATCAAAGCTTCACCGACTGTGGCCGAATGAACCGTCGGCAATTGCGTATGGATCAACCCGGCGCGATCGAGTTCGCCAAGGATCGCCATGATCCCACCGGCACGATGCACATCTTCCATGTGTACATCGGCCTTGGCGGGCGCCACTTTGCAGAGGCAGGGAACGCGCCGCGACAGCCGGTCAATGTCGCGCATCGTAAA
>DASQCU010000152.1:0-1779 GCA_035634575.1 Beijerinckia sp. | reverse complement strand
CGGGGCGGATCGTATCTTCGCCATGGGCGATTGTGCGCAGTTCATCAATCCGCAGACCAAGGCGCCATTGCCGCCGACCGCACAGGCCGCCCATCAGCAGGCCAGTCTTCTGGCGAAATCCTTGCCGCGCGTAATAAAGGGCGAGCCGGCATTGCCGTTCCGGTTTCATTACAGGGGCACGCTTGTCTCTTTGGGCAAACACCAGGCTGTGGGCGATCTGCCGTCCTTTCGCGGGCCGCAGAAGACTGGCCTGCAACTGCGTGGCTTTATCGCGAAATTCCTCTACGTTTCCCTCTACCGCATGCATCTTGCCGCGCTTTATGGCTGGCCGCGCATGGTTGCGCTGGTGGTGGCGCAATGGCTGCGCGGCTCGACGCGCCCGCCGGTGAAGCTGCACTAAAGCATGTCCAGCAAAAGTGGAAACCGGTTTTGCGTCCGGACATGCGACAAAACAAAACTTTAGAGCAAGATAACGATTCGAAGATAAGTCATCTTGCTCTAAGGGGGCAAGACGAACAGCCTCGACAAAGCCGCGCGTCTCGTGTATGTGACGCGCTCCAAATCAAAACAGCGTACCGAAACGCTCGCCTTAAAGGCGAAACGGCAAGGACAGAAGTCCCATGAATATTATCGCGGAACTCGAGGCCGAACAGGCCGCGAAACTGAGCGCCAACAAGACCATTCCCGAGTTTCAGCCGGGCGATACGGTCATTGTGAATGTCAAGGTGAAGGAAGGCGAACGTACCCGCGTGCAAGCCTATGAAGGCGTCTGCATCGCGCGTAACGGCGGCGGCCTCAACGAGAGCTTCACCGTTCGCAAGATTTCCTATGGCGAGGGCGTCGAGCGCGTTTTCCCGATTTTCTCGCCCAATATCGATTCCATCAAGGTCGTGCGGCGCGGCAAGGTCCGCCGGGCGAAGCTCTATTATCTGCGCGACCGGCGCGGCAAGGCGGCTCGTATCGCCGAGAAGATGGAGACGCCCGCCGCCAAGGCTGCGCGCGAGGCCGCCAAGAAGGAAGCCAAGGCTGCCGCCAAGGCCAAGAAGGCGGCTCCGGCTGCGGAGTAGGATCAAGGCCGCGACCCGTGCAGTGCCCTTTTCTGCTTCGACCGGAACCTTGGCATTTGAGCTGGCCTGCCCTGAAAATGGTGCGCGATGACCGATCGGGACGATGACGACACGGACGCGCCCACTACGGAATGGGACGAGGCGCTTGCGGCCTCGCTCATCGGCAAATATGTGATCGCGGGCTTCATCTATCTGGAACGCGACGGGATTTCGGTTCGCGAAAGAGTGCAGGTTCATGGCATCGTTGTCGATGCGACACGGGGAGAGGGTTTCACACTCTCGCTGAAAGGCAAACGCCTCGGCGAGACGCTCACCTTGCCGCCCAATACCAATGCTTTCATAAAGGCAGATGCTGGGAAATATCGTCTCAAAGGGACCAATGAATTGGTCTATGACCCAGACTATACTAGCCTTTGGACGATCAATATGCCGGTCCTGCATTAAGGACTCTGAATCCTTGAGGACTCAAGGTATTGCATCTTCGGAGCGAACCGGCAGACGAAGCCTCTCAAATGAGAGGCGCGTTCAAGATCCAGCGATGGCCGAACGGATCGCGGAAGGTCGCGACCCGCGTTCCCCAAAAGGAATTGATCGGGGTCGTCTCACCCTTCGCGCCGAGGGCGGTGGCCCTGGCAAAAGTCTCGTCAACTTTTTGCGCCGCATCGAATTCCAGGCTGACCGATGAGGTGACAAGCTCGCCGGGGATCGGGAT
>DASQCU010000151.1:0-3233 GCA_035634575.1 Beijerinckia sp. | reverse complement strand
TGTTTTATCGCGTGTCCGGACGGAAAGCCGGTTTTTACCTTTGCTGGACACGCCCTATTGTTTGAACGGCGCGAGAATATCTTCCGCTGTGAAGAAAAGCTCGTTGGCCACTTTGGCTTCCGCCGCAGCCGCGTTTTCGGCCACTTGTTCAGGCCTTGTCGCGCCAATGATCGCGGAGGACACATTGGCCTTGCGCAGGACCCATGCCAAAGCAAATTGCGGCAGGGTCAGGCCCGCCTCCTCCGCCAGCCGTTTCAGCCGCGCCACCGCTTCAAGAACAGGGGTCTCAAGCCAGCGCTTCGGCACCATGCTTCCCATGGATTCGCTGGTGATGCGCGATTCGGGCGGCGGCGGCGCGAAGGGCTTGTATTTACCGGTGAGCACGCCTTGTGCGAGCGGTGACCAGACGATTTGCGTCATGCCATAATCGGCACAGCGATCGAAAAGCTCTCCCTGCGGATAAGGCCAGAGCAGGGAATATTGCGGCTGGCTCGATACGAAAGGCGCGACACCCTCCATTTCACAGGCCGCCTCGATCTTGTCGAGCGGCCATTCGCTGAAGCCGATATAGCGCACCTTGCCCTTTTTCACGACCTCGGTGAGCGCTTCCATCGTCTCTTCGAGAGGCGTCTCCTCGTCATAGCGATGGCACTGGTAGAGATCGATATAATCGGTCTTCAGCCGGCGCAGCGAATCGTCGAGCTGTTTGATGATCTGGGTGCGGGAAAGGCCTTTGTCCGTATCGCTCATCGCGCCAAAGACTTTGGTCGCGAGGATGTAAGACTGGCGATTAATGCCATGCAGCGCTTCGCCAAGGAGCGTTTCGGCCGCGCCGCGGCCATAGACATTCGCCGTGTCGAGAAAATTGATCCCGACGTCGAAGGCCTTATGAATGCACTTGATCGCCTGTGCTTTTTCAACACCTCCGGAATAAGTCAACCACGAACCAAGCGATATGGTGGAGATTTGGAGGTCGCTGTCGCCGAGCTGACGATATTTCAAGACTAAGCTCCTTGGTCGCGGGCGAGCGGTTTGGACTGCCAGATCCGCCGCATTTGCCAAAGGCGAAGCAATATTGCCTCACCCGGAAAATGCTTTAGCGAGAAAGGTGCCAGATGAACCCCAAGGGCCCGACGAGCCCTGAGCACATTGCCCCGCCGCGATTAGGGTCCAGCAGCCTGCCTTATAGCCCAGCTATAAGTCTAGCTGTGTCCCTCTCCGCTCGCGATTCGCCGACCACAACGGGCAGCGCAGACACGCCGCTCCTACTTCAGATGTTGCGCCAGAAACTTGTTCATTTCGAACATGGTTACCTTGTCCTTGCCAAATACGGCGCCAAGCTTTTCATCGGCAAGAATTTCGCGCTTGTTCGCCTCATTCTGAAGCTTGTTTTTCTTGATGTAATCCCAGACCTTGCTGACAACTTCGGTCCTCGGCAAAGGCTCTGAGCCGACGACTGCGGCAAGCTCTTTCGAAGGCTGCAAGGGCTTGGTGAAGGCGCTATTGGCGGCCCTCGGTTTTTTGGCCTCAGCGGCTTTCGCAGCAGTGGCCTTGGTCGGCGTGGCTGGAGATTTTTTGCTAGAAGTCGTCATCCCGTCTGCCTCCAATTGAACTTGCGCAGGACCATTTCACGGGCGAATCCCCGCGCACCGCGTTGCTTGATAAGACGGAACCCCAACCATTGCTCCGCGTCAAGCGAAGCACGCACCTTTGGCGCCGTCCAAAGCGTTTTCCACTCCAATAGAGCCGTGCCCTTACGATTCATGCGTCTTTCCTTCGCAAGGTCAACGCGAGAACCGCAGAAATTTTCAGGCTGGCGAATCGCGATCCGCCCGCCCGACGCATTTGCTCCCCCGGCTTTACGCTTCAGAGTGTATGACATGCCAATTTGCAGGAATTGTCATGAGGAAAAATAGGTTTAGCCAGAAAAACCTAAAAAATTACACCGCATAACCACGAGCTTCGCGGCGGATGTTTAGCCGGCCATCTTGCGGGCACGCTTGGCGAGGGTGCGCAGACGCAAGGCATTGAGCTTGATGAAGCCCGCCGCGTCATGATGGTCATAGGCGACCGCGCCCTCCTCAAAGGTCACGAGATCTTGATCGTAGAGCGAATAAGGACTTATGCGGCCGACGACGAAAGCCGAGCCTTTATAAAGCTTTAAGCGCACTCGGCCGGTCACGAATTCCTGGCTCTTGTCGATCAAGGCCTGCAACATTTCGCGTTCGGGCGAAAACCAGAAGCCATTATAGATGAGCTCGGCATATTTCGGCATCAGCTCATCCTTGAGATGGGCGGCGCCGCGATCAAGCGTAATCTGCTCGATTCCGCGATGCGCGAAATAAAGGATCGTTCCGCCGGGCGTTTCATACATGCCGCGCGATTTCATGCCGACGAATCGATTCTCGACAAGATCGAGCCGGCCAATTCCATTGTCGCGGCCGAGCTGGTTCAAACGCGTGAGCAGGGCCGCCGGCGACAATCTCTCCCCGTCGATTGCGACCGGATCGCCTTTTTCGAAATCGATCTCGATGAAGCTCGGCTTGTCGGGCGCATCTTCCGGATTGATGGTGCGTGAATAGACATAATCGGGCACTTCTTGCGCCGGATCTTCCAAAACCTTGCCTTCGGAAGAGGCATGCAGAAGATTGGCATCGACGGAGAAAGGGGCCTCGCCGCGCTTGTCCTTGGCGATCGGAATTTGATTTTGCTCGGCAAAGGCGATGAGAGCCGTGCGCGAGGCAAGGTCCCACTCGCGCCAGGGCGCGATGACCTTGATGTCGGGTTCCAGCGCATAATAGGAGAGTTCGAAACGCACCTGGTCGTTACCCTTGCCCGTTGCGCCATGCGCCACCGCATCGGCCCCAACCTTGCGCGCAATCTCGATCTGCTTCTTGGCGATCAAGGGCCGGGCGATGGACGTGCCGAGCAGATAAAGCCCCTCATATTGGGCATTGGCGCGAAACATCGGGAAGACATAGTCGCGGACGAATTCCTCACGCAGATCCTCGATGAAGACATGCTCGGGTTTGATGCCGAGAAGGATGGCCTTGTCGCGGGCAGGCCCCAATTCCTCGCCCTGGCCGAGATCGGCGGTGAAAGTCACAACCTCGCAGCCATAGGTCGTTTGCAGCCATTTGAGAATGATCGAGGTATCGAGACCTCCCGAATAGGCGAGAACGACTTTTTTGATGTCTTGTTTTTGGGTGGCCATTGCGAACTCTAAAAAGCGG
>DASQCU010000150.1:0-3005 GCA_035634575.1 Beijerinckia sp. | reverse complement strand
TATATTGGTGAATGGTGATTCCATCCGCGACGAGCGCCGACTTGGCCGCCGCCGCGATCTTTTGCACCGGCGCCATTAATTTTCCCAAGGTCTCGGCGTCAATATCGAGGATATTTCGAACCGGCTTCTTCGGCAGCACGAGAACATGCCCCTTGGTGCGCGGCATGATGTCCAGAAAAGCGAAGGCCACTTCGTCTTCATAGACCTTGTGGCAAGGCAGTTCGCCTCTCAGGATCCTTGCGAAGATATTCGCTTCGTCATAGGCCGGTAGCGTCATCCCTGCGTCCCCCCTTGTGCGATCCTTCGATTTGGCAAGGGTTTCCGCGAGGGTCAAGGCCCCTTTTTGAATGGCGCCAGTTCGCCATACTGCTCAAGCGCTTCATCTATATGGGCGCGCTCTTTCTGCAAATATTCGTCGATCGCGTGCGCATAGCGCTTATCGGCGATGTCATGGGCGGAGAAAGTGGCGACCGCACCATAGCCGCGCGCGAGCTTATGTTCGCCCTGCGCTCCAGCCTCGACGCGGGAAAGCCCATGGGTGATCGCATATTCAATGGCCTGATAATAGCAGACCTCGAAATGCAGAAAGGGATGTTCCTCGATCGCCCCCCAATTGCGGCCGTAGAGCGCATCCTTCCCGATGAAATTGATCGCACCGGCGATATAGCGGCCATTGCGCTTGGCCATGACCAGAAGAATATGCTGCGGCATGGATTGGCCGATATGCGAGAAGAACTCGCGCGAGAGATAGGGTGTCCCCCATTTGCGATTGCCGGTATCCATGTAGAACTCGAAAAACGAGTCCCAATGGGTCTCCTTGATGTCGGAACCGGTCAAAAGCTCGATCTCGATCCCTGGGGCCAGCGCTTCCTTGCGCTCACGCCGGATCATTTTGCGCTTGCGCGAGGCGAGATCGGCCAAAAAGCCTTCGAAATCGCCGTAATCCTTGTTGATGAAATGAAATTGCTGCCCGGTCCGCTGCAAAAAGCCGAAACGGCCCAGGGCCGCCCATTCAGCGCGGGTCGGGAAAGTGACGTGGATCGAGGAAGCCTCGATCTTTTCGCGCCAGGCGCGCAGGCCGGCGATGAGCTTCTCACGGGCCTCGTCGCCATGATCGTCCGAGACCAGGAGGCGCCGTCCCGTCGCGGGTGTGAAGGGGACGGCAATCTGAAGCTTGGGATAATATTTCAATCCGCCGCGATGATAGGCATCGGCCCAGGCATGATCGAAAACATATTCGCCATAGGAATGGGTCTTCAGATAGGCGGGCGCGGCGGCGGCGAGCCGGCCCTCCTGGTCTTTCACAAGCACATGCGTGGCGGTCCAGCCGTGCCGCGGATCGACCGATCTCGATGTCTCAAGCGCCTTCAAAAAAGCATGTGTTATAAATGGGTTGAACCGCTCGATTTCATGTTTTGATGGAAGTGCTTCATCGGTTTGTTGAGATGTGCCGGCGTCGGCTTCCGGTTCTGGAGCGGTAAGGGCCGCCACTTCATCTGCCACCTGCGGGTTGGCGCAGGCGTCCCATTGGGCGGCGTCGATCTCGCTCATCGACGTGGCAATATGGACCGTATAAGGAGAAGACATTGCGACTCTATCCCCTGGGCAGAACGGGTTTGCCCCCTTCGCGCTTGCAATAATAGCACCACGCATCGGCGGGGCTCTAAAGCGTTTTCAGGCGAAGCGGATGCCGGTTCGCCGTCCGAAAATGCGATAAAACAAACATGTAGAGCAAATAAGCCCTGAAATCCGTCAGGATTCAGGGCTTATCAACGTTTATCAGAACGCTCAGACTCGGCGCGAGACCGATTTCAGAAGACCTTGATAATCCTCGGTCAATTCCTGATCGACGGCGGCGACAGCCGACAGAAGCAAGGCCGCGATGAAGGATTGGTCGTTACGCTCCTCGGCCAGTTCCTGCTTGATCGGCGGAATATTATTATCCGGATCGACGAGCTGGGACTTGAGCTGCGTGATGATGGACGTCCAGACGTCGCGGTGCCAGAGCGCGAGCGGTATCGTCAGCTCGACGACGAAATTCGAACCGCGCGCCTTCTCCAGGAAGCGAACGCCTGCGTTCCACGTGTCCTTGGGCTCGAAATGTCCGCTTTCCAGCAATGTCTTGCCGATCATGCCGACATAATCGTCGAGCGTCTCTGGCTTCGCGTCGGGTTCCTGCTTGAAATGCCAGAAGGCGAACGAGCCGGGAAAGTTCTCGCCATATTGGGCGGTGAGCTCCTTTTCCACCTTGTCGAAAGCGGCCTTGTTGCCTTTCAGGGCTGCCGACATGGCGAAAGAGAAGACGGAATCATTGGCGATCTTCTGGGTCCCGGACGTGTTCAGATCGGATTTCGTCAGGGCTGGAAGCGAACCATCCGCATTGAGCGGCTTGGCGTTCCCGGCACGTTGCGCCATGACAAAATGGGTCACTTCGAGCCAGCCGGGGAGGCTCTGGACGAACAGATCCGGATCGACCTCCGTGATGGCTTTGTTCATGGGCTCTTTGCGGCGGATTACTTCATTCATCGATAGATCCTCGACGCCCAGCGGACGTGGCTTGAATATCCAGAAATGGCTCAATCACCGGCTGGTCGTCCTCACCTCGACCGATGTGCTGCCGGAGATTACTCTCAACTGATCGCCACCACCAAGCATAAGTCGGTCCAAAAGGGGGCGCAGGGACCGAAAATTTGCCCGAGGAGCTGGGTTTGGGTGGCTTCCGTATAGAAGCAAGATTCAAATAGTCTTTCCATTTGCCCGTGGGCCCCGGCTCTCCGCTTCGCTGCGGCCGGGGGAGAGGAATTGCGCACTTTCCCGGAGCCCTGAAGCGCAGCGGAAGGGCATCCGGGATCCAGAGCTATATGTTGCGAAGCGCATTATTGCCGGTCAACAGCCCACGTACTGTCGCGAGGCCATGGAATTTATAAGAGAAGCCCGGTCGGCAGGCCGTCGATGCTGCGGATGTTTTTCTCCTGCCGGTAGATCTTGAGGCCCGCTTCGCCCTT
>DASQCU010000149.1:0-5713 GCA_035634575.1 Beijerinckia sp. | reverse complement strand
AACGATCATTCTCGCCGCCGTCTTGGCCGCCCTCGCCACAAACGTGTCGGCTCAGACGAAGCCCCATCGTCATCGCCAACATGCCGCGACCCACTATTATGACGAGCGCCCGCCGCTGACCGTCAGCAAGCGCAGCTTCCTCGATCCCGGGCCGGTCGTTCCAGTGGGCAGTCTGTCCAATTATGTGACCGCCAGTACGGTTTTCGGCCGCACGTCAGATCAAGATTACCTGCGTTCGCGCTTCGGCAACGAAGCCTTGCCGTGGCCCCTTGAAATTCCCGCCCGGCCTCAGCCAATCGCCGTCTTCGAGACACCCGCGCTCGGATATTGAAGAGGCTATAAAGCACAATATACCGCCGTTCCTTCGGTTTAGGTGGTGCAGCTCCGGTAAATCGCCATCGCGTCAGTGATTTACCGGAAAAGAGATTTTTGCTCTCCCCAGCCGCTCAGGCAGCGGCCTGCAATTCATGCAGGATCGCGTCACCCATTTGGGCCGTCGATATTGTTTCCTGCGCATCGCCCTTGATATCGGCTGTCCGCAGGCCTTTGGCGAGCACGGCGGCGATCGCCTTGTCGATCCGGTCGGCCAATTCGCCGAGTTCGAAGGAATAGCGCAAAGCCATGGCGAAGGATCCGATCATTGCAATCGGATTGGCCAACCCCTTGCCCGCGATATCCGGCGCAGAACCATGAACGGGTTCATAAAGTGCCTTGCGGGTGCCAGTCCTCGGGTCTTTCTCGCCAAGCGAAGCAGAGGCCAACATGCCGAGCGAGCCGGTCAGCATAGCCGCGACATCGGACAACATGTCGCCGAAGAGATTATCGGTCACAATGACATCGAATTGCTTCGGCCGGCGCACGAGCTGCATTCCGAGAGCATCGGCGAGCTGATGTTCGAGTTCGACATCGGGGAATTCCTGCGCATGGAGACGCGAGATGACCTCGTGCCAAAGGACGCCGGATTTCATCACATTGCGCTTTTCCGAGGAGGTCACCTTGTTGCGGCGCTTGCGGGCCAGTTCGAAAGCGACCCGGCCGATCCGCTCGATCTCATAAGTGTCATAGACTTGCGTGTCGATGGAGCGCTTCTGGCCATTGCCGAGATCGATGATCTGCTTCGGTTCGCCGAAATAGACGCCGCCGGTCAATTCCCGCACGATCATGAGATCGAGGCCATCGACGAGATCGCGCTTCAGGGACGAAGCATCAGCCAGGGCCGGATAGCAGACCGCGGGGCGCAGATTGGCGAAAAGCTGCAAGTCCTTGCGCAGCCGCAAGAGGCCCGCCTCGGGACGGACCTCATAAGGCACATGATCCCATTTCGGGCCACCGACGGCGGCTAGCAGCACGGCATCAGCCGCCTGCGCCCGCGCCATGTCTGCCTCGCTGATCGCGACCCCATGAGCATCGTAAGCCGAACCGCCGACAAGGCCTTTTTCAATGTCGAAGACAGCGCTGCCCTCTTGCGTGAAGAAAGCCGCGATCTTTTCGACCTCGGCCATGACTTCAGGGCCGATACCATCGCCCGGCAGAACGAAGAGTTTGTAACCCATTTTTGATCCTTGCGACTCGTTCTTCGGTGAGCGCGCGATTGATGGCACGCCGGCCTCTTGCCCGCACATGAGCTGTGGATCCGGGCGCGCTCATGCGCATGTCTGGCACAACAGATGGCCGGGTCTCAGCCCGGCCATGAGAAGACGGTCCAGTCTCAGGCGGCTGCTAGCTGGCGCAAAACGTAAGCCAGAATTCCGCCATTTTTGAAATATTCGAGTTCGTCGAGGGTCGCGATCCGGCAGAGGAGCGGAATTTTCGTTACCTTGCCGTCGGAATATTTGATTTCCGCCTCCATGGTCTGGCGCGGTTTCAAGGTCTCGCCAAGGCCATGAATGGTGACTTGCTCATCGCCCTTCAGCTTCAGTTTTTCCCAGGTCGTGCCTTCTTCGAAGGTCAGCGGCAGGACCCCCATGCCGACGAGGTTCGAACGGTGAATGCGCTCGAAGGACTCAGCAATGACGGCACGAACACCAAGGAGCTTGGTGCCCTTGGCCGCCCAGTCGCGCGAGGAGCCATTGCCATATTCGGCGCCGGCGAAGACGACGAGCGGCACCCCTTCCGCCTGATATTTCATCGAGGCGTCGTAGATCGACATTTCCTCGCCATCGGGCCAATGCTTGGTCATGCCGCCTTCGGGCACGCTGCTGTCTTCCTTTTGGAGGATGAAGTTCTTGATGCGGATATTGGCGAAAGTGCCGCGCATCATGATCTCATGATTGCCGCGCCGGGTGCCATATTGGTTGAAATCGGCCTGCGCGACCTGACGCTCCTGCAGATATTTGCCAGCTGGCGACGCGAGCTTGATCGACCCGGCGGGCGAAATATGATCGGTCGTGATCTTGTCGCCGAAGAGCGCGAGGATGCGGGCGTCCTCGATATCCTTGACCGGCTCCGGCTCCATTTTCATGCCGACGAAATAGGGCGGGTTCTGCACATAGGTCGAGCCCATGTCCCACTTATAGGTTTCGCCGACAGGAGCCTTCACCTTGCGCCAATTCGCGTCGCCCTCGAACACATCGGCATAACGCGCCTTGAAGACCTTCTTGGTCACGAATTTGTCGATGAAAGCGTCGATCTCGTCGGCATCCGGCCAGATGTCGTGGAGATAGACGGGATTGCCCTTCTTGTCGTGAGCGAGCGGCTCGGTTTCGAGATCCTTGGCGACCGTGCCAGCCAGCGCATGGGCGACAACGAGAGGCGGCGAGGCAAGATAATTCGCCTGAACATCGGGGCTTACGCGGCCCTCGAAATTGCGATTGCCGGACAGAACGGCTGCGGCAACGATCCCGCTGTCATTGATGGTCTTCGAGATTTCGGGCGGCAAGGGACCGGAATTGCCGATGCAGGTCGTGCAGCCAAAGCCGACGAGGTTGAAGCCGAGCTTGTCGAGATCCTTTTGCAAGCCGGAGGCCGCCAGATATTCGGCGACGACCTGACTGCCGGGCGCAAGCGAGGTCTTGACCCAGGGCTTGACGCTAATACCCTTGGCAACCGCATTGCGCGCCAGAAGACCCGCGCCGATCAAGACGCTCGGGTTCGACGTATTGGTGCAGGAGGTGATGGCGGCGATCACGACATCGCCATGGCCGAGATCGAAATTCTTCCCCTCGACTTTGTATCGCGTCTCGGCACTATCGGCTTTCTTGTATTCCTTTTCGAGAGCGGTCTTGAACCCTGCGCCGACGGATTCCAGCGCAACGCGGCCTTCGGGACGCTTCGGACCGGCCATGGACGGCACGACCGAGCCAAGATCGAGATCGAGCGTTTCGGTAAAGACCGGGTCGGGCGTCGTCCGGCCGCGGAAGAGCCCCTGGGCCCGCGCATAGGCTTCGACGAGCGCGATGCGCGGATTAGCCCTGGCGGAGGTCGTCAGATAGGAAATCGTTTCGGCGTCGATCGGGAAGAAGCCGCAGGTAGCGCCATATTCCGGCGCCATATTGGCGATCGTGGCACGGTCGGCGAGCGAAAGATGATTGAGGCCAGGGCCGTAGAATTCAACGAATTTGCCAACCACGCCCTTCTTGCGCAGCATCTGCGTAACGGTGAGCACAAGGTCGGTCGCGGTGACGCCAATGGGCAGCGAGCCGGAGAGCTTGAAGCCGATCACTTCCGGCAACAACATCGACAAAGGCTGACCGAGCATGCAAGCCTCGGCCTCGATACCGCCGACGCCCCAACCCAGGACCGAGAGACCATTGACCATGGTCGTGTGCGAATCCGTGCCGACCAGCGAATCGGGATAGGCGACTTCAACAGTCTCCGGCTTGCCGCGTTTGGGAACGAATTTTTCCTTTTTCGTCCAGACCGTCTGGGCAAGATATTCGAGATTGACCTGATGGCAGATGCCGGTTCCGGGGGGCACGACGCGGAAATTGTCGAAGGAATCCTGGCCCCATTTGAGGAACTTATAGCGTTCGCCATTGCGGCTATATTCGAGATCGACATTGGCCTTGAAGGCTTTGGCATTGCCGAAGTGATCGACAATCACCGAATGATCGATGACGAGATCGACCGGCACCAGCGGATTGATCTTTTGCGGATTGCCGCCGAGGTTCGTCATCGCGTCGCGCATCGCGGCAAGATCGACAACCGCCGGCACGCCAGTGAAGTCCTGCATCAGGACGCGGGTCGGACGGAACGCGATCTCACGTTCGGTCTTGCCCTTGTTGACGAGCCATTCGGCAACCGACTCAATGTCTTCCTTGGTGACGGAGCGGCCATCTTCGTAGCGCAACAGATTCTCGAGCAGAACCTTCATCGAGAAGGGCAATTGCGCGATGCCCGGAAGCCCGTTCCGCTCGGCCGTCTTGAGCGAGAAATAATGGTAGGTCTTCGTGCCTACGGTGAGCTTCTTGCGGCATTTGAAACTGTCGAGCGAGGTCATCGAAATCGTCCCGGAACCTTGGTCGGAAAATTAAAAGGTCATTGGCTTATAAATAATTTCTCTGCGCAGAGCTATATGGATGATAAACAAAACCGTCCTTCATCGCTTTGGCTTATGCCGGTTCTCGATCATGCGCCTAGAGGCTTCGGATCTTTCCATCGAACGCGGCGGCCGTATCCTGTTCACACGTGTTTCCTTCGCGATCGAGGCGGGCGCGAGCCTCACCGTGACGGGCCCGAATGGGGCTGGAAAGTCCAGTCTTTTGCGAGCCTTGGCTGGTCTCTTGCCGCTCAGGCAAGGCCGGATTCAATGGCTGCCGTCAAGCGACGAAAGGCTCGCTGAGAAGGCGCATTACATCGGTCATTCCGATGCGCTCAAAGGCTCATTGACGGCGGTGGAAAACGTTAACTTATGGGCTGCAATGCTCGGCGCGGGGTCCATTGCCTTGAGCGCACAAGCGGCACTTGCAACACTCGGCCTCGCCCATGTTGCCGATCTCCCAGCGGCCTATCTTTCGGCCGGACAAAAACGCCGCGTGGCGCTTGCGCGGCTCCTTGTCGCCGAGCGGCCGGTCTGGCTTCTCGACGAGCCTTCGACCGCGCTCGATCTTGCTTCGCTCACTCTCTGCCAGAAGATCATGGCATCCCATCTCGGCAAGGGTGGAATGATCATTGCCGCCACCCATGCACCGCTTGGCCTTGGCGGCGCCGAACTGCGGTTGAACGCCCCAGCATGAAGCCAGAACACGTGACGCAAAAGTCCATCGGTCCTTCCCCGCTCTGCGCGCTTTTTCTGCGTGAATTGCGAATCGGCCGGCGCATCGGCGGCGGCGCCAGTCTCGGTGTCGTCTTCTTTCTGATTCTCGTGACCTTGACGCCTTTCGCGATCGGCCCCGATCAAGCTTTGCTCGCGCGGATCGCACCCGCGATTCTCTGGCTCGCGGGTCTGCTTGCAACTTTGCTCGGGCTCGACCGGCTCTTTCAATCCGATCACGAAGATGGTTCGCTCGACCTCTTTTCGATGAGCGATATGCCGCTCGAATTGATCGTCCTGATCAAATGCGTGGCGCATTGGATCCTGACCGGCCTGCCGCTTGTCGCAGCCGCACCCTTGTTCGGACTGATGCTTGGCCTCTCCGCGAATCAGCTCGGGGCTGTCACGCTGTCGCTTCTCGCCGGAACACCGGCCTTGACCTTGGTCGGGGCCATTGGTGCGGCCCTGACCGTCAGCCTGCGGCGCGGCGGCCTCTTGCTCGCCATTCTTATCCTGCCGCTC
>DASQCU010000148.1:0-5037 GCA_035634575.1 Beijerinckia sp. | reverse complement strand
TTGAAATCGACGCCATTGCAACGGTCGATATTGGCGTCATGCAGGAACGTGTCGCCATAGGGGAAATCGACACCGCCTTTCGGCACGCCGAGGCTGATCCGGTGCGCCTCGAAACCCGAGGCGTCGGCGGGCAATTTGGCGAGAGCCTCGCGCGGGGCGATGATTCGCGAGCCCATGTCAGTGGCGCGCATGTCGCGGTAGATGATGCCGCCTTCGATTGCAGGCGCGGGATCGCTGCCCCAGAATGCCGCGACGCCATAGGCTTCGGACTGATCCTCGACCGTGAATTTCGCCCGCATCTTGTGGAAATTGATGCGTTTGACGAGGTCGGCGGATTGTTCCTTCACGCAATCGATCAGATAACCGGCGTCCGGTCCTTCCGGCGAAGGCAGAATGAAGAAATCGAACAGGAGCTTGCCTTGCGGCGTGAGCAGGGCCGAATAGCGGGATTCCCCTGCCGGAAAGTTCAGCATTGTGTTGGTAATGACCTTGTGCAGCAAGGCCGTCGCATCGCCGACAATCTTGAGGACGCCGCGCTCGGCGAGAAAGCAGGTTCCGTTTTCCATCAGAGATCCTCGACTTCTATCCCGTCCAGCCCTTAAAAGCTGCTTGTTATACCCTGAGAGGGGTCTTTTCCAGCAAATCGCTTTTACCGAGTGATCTGCTGGAGGAGCACCGCCCGTTTCTTCGAAACGGCGGTATTGAAGCGCAAGCAATGGATGGGCCACCCATGGCACGAACATTCGATCTCCTCATCAAGGGGGGCAGCGTCGTCGATCACGCGGGCGAGGGCTTGCGCGATATAGGGATCATAGGCACGAGGATCGCCGAAATCGGCGATCTTGGGCAGGCAAGCGCGGGGGTGACGATCGATGCAACCGGCCTTCATGTCTTGCCGGGCGTTATCGACACGCAGGTGCATTTTCGCGAGCCGGGCCTGACCCATAAGGAGGATTTGGAGACGGGTTCGCGCGCGGCGGTGATTGGCGGCGTCACGGCAGTTTTCGAAATGCCCAATACCAATCCGCTGACCACCGGTGCGGCGGAGCTTGCGGACAAGGTCGCGCGCGCAACGAGGCGCATGCATTGCGATTTCGCCTTCTGGGTCGGCGGGACTTACGACAATCCCAAGGATATCCCCGAGCTCGAACGTCTTCCCGGCGCGGCGGGGATCAAGGTTTTCATGGGCTCTTCGACCGGCACATTGCTTGTGGAGGACGACAAAGGCATTGCCGCAATTTTGAGCGAGACGCGGCGGCGGGCAGCTTTCCATTCCGAAGATGAGGCTCGTCTGGCCGAGCGCAAGGCGCTGCGCGTCGTCAATGATCCGTCCTCGCATCCCGTTTGGCGCGATGAGACCACGGCTTTATCTTCGACTGCGCGTCTGGTGCGTATCGCGCGGGAGAAAGGCGCGTTGATCCATGTGCTGCATGTCTCGACGGCGGAAGAGATAGATTTTTTGAGCCAGCACAAGGACATCGCGAGCGTCGAGATCACGACACATCATCTCACTCTTTGTGCCGATGATTACGCCCGCCTTGGCACCAGATTGCAAATGAATCCCCCTGTGCGCGACGCCCGCCATCGCGACCGGCTCTGGTCTGGATTGCAGCAGGGCATAGTCGATATTCTCGGCTCCGATCACGCGCCGCATACGCTTGAAGAAAAAGCAAAGCCCTATCCGCAAAGCCCATCGGGAATGCCGGGCGTGCAGACGCTCGTGCCGATCATGCTCGATCATGTGAACGCAGGGCATTTGACGTTGAGGCATTTCGTCGATTTGACGAGCGCGGGCCCCGCGCGACTCTTCGGCATAGCCAGCAAGGGCCGTATTGCGGTTGGCTATGACGCGGATCTGACGATTGTCGATATGAAGCGGCGCGAAACGATCAGGGATTCCTGGATTGCCTCGCGCTGCGGGTGGACACCCTATGATGGCCGGCAAGTCCAGGGCTGGCCGGTCGGCACGATTGTGCGCGGCCGGCAGGTGATGTGCGAGGGCGAGATCGTCACGCCGTCACAAGGCGAGCCGGTGCGGTTTCTGGAGACATTGTGAAACATCAAAGTCTGCCCCGGCTGGTGCCAGGGTGCAATCAAGGGCGCGGACCGAGCGGCAAGATACGTGCTCGCGCTTGATTGGTATCGATCGTGAGGAGGGCGCCATCGCGCAGCTCCTTTTCTGCCGCCTTAAGCGCCCTGAGCACGATCGTGCCAATCGCCTCGGGGGTCAGCAGGCCAGAGCGGATCTGCACGACACTCGGGCCGGTACTCTGCGTTGTTGCCAGAAGGTGGGAAAAATCGAGATCATTGGTCAAGATGACGTGATCATGTCTGTGAGCCCATTGCATCAAGTCAACATCGGGGGCATCGACCCGGCCGATTTGCGACCAATGGACGGCAGGAAAACCTGCGTTAACCAAGTAATCGACCCAGCGGGGCGCAAGATTCATATCGACCAAGAAGTTCATCAGGCTTCTTGCGCCGTCCTGCCGATCAAATCGACCTCGTGCGCACGTGTCAGCCAAGCGGCATAGTTCAAGGCAGCATCAATATCTTCTGGCTCGAGATAAGGATAATCGGCGAGCAAAGCCTCTCGGGTGAGGCCGGCGCCGAGCTGGCCGAGTATCATGCTCACTGTGACCCTCTGGCCGCGAATACAGGCCTTGCCGCCCATCACCTTCGGATCGAAGGTGATGCGCGGAAACAGCTCGTGCCAATGACCATAATATCGTCCGTTACCGGGCTCGCTCATGATACAATTCTCGATCTCTTTTGAGGCATATTCTACACCCTGAATTGTGAAAATCGGAGCCCCTTTCCGACAAGTCACTTATTTGGCGAATCCCCCAAAACATGCTCCTGCACCGCCGCCAGAATTTCGCTTGAGGCGGCTTCGTCGGTGCCAGCGATTGCCCGCGCGAGAACCATGCCGCCGACGAGCGCCGCCATCGCCGCGATGGCATCGGCGCGCGAGGCGGGCCGCTTTTTGCCCTTTGCGTCGCGCCGCGCGGGCATGACCAGGAGCAGGCTCGCGAGATAGGACTCAAGACCGGCGCCAAAGGCTTGTTTCACCTCACTCCCTTGGCGCGCGATATCGGCGCAAAGCGAGGGCAGGGCGCAGGCTTGGCCCGGCTGATCGCGGTTCTCGGTGGAGAGATAACCCGCTACATATTCGGCAAAAATATCCTTGCGCTTGCGCGATGGGTCTTGCGCCTTGGCGGCAAGTTTTGCTGCCGCCTTTGCCATGATTTCCTGCGAGACGAGCGCTTCGAGTTCGCTCTTTGAGGCGAAGTGATTGTAGAAGCCGCCATGGGTGAAGCCGGCTTCCCGCATCAGGTCGGCAACCCCGATGCCGTCGAAACCACGCTCACGAAACAGCCGGCCCGCCGTATCGAGAACGAGCTGGCGATTAGCTGTGGCCTGTTCCTTTGTCAGCCGCATCTCAATGCCTCCGGGCCGCTTGACGGATGTGATGATTGCCGTCATTAATATTGATTACGAACGTCATTATAGTGAGCCAGCCCCTGGCGCTCCACAAGATTGTGATGTTTTCAGTCCTGTTCCAATCATCGAAACGCTGAACCCTCGTCGTATCTTGGACATAAGCGATTAGCCGGAAGGAACCCCGAATCTTCGCGGATTCAGGGGCAAGGAGTGCCTTATGCTTGCAGAAAGATTGGCGCCATGGTTGGCGCGGCGCGGCATACAATATGGTTGGCTCATCGTCGCCGTGACTTTTGTGACAATGCTGACCGCAGCGGGCGCCATGGGGGTCCCCGGCGCTCTCATCCTTCCGCTTCAAAAAGAATTTGGCTGGAATACGGCCGAAATTTCAAGTGCTCTTGCCATCCGTCTCATGTTGTACGGCCTCATGGGGCCATTCTCCGCCGCGCTGATCGAACGTTATGGCGTGCGCAGAATCGTGATCACCGCCGTTTTGCTGTTGATCTCGGGCCTTGTCCTTTCGCTTGCGATGACAAGCCTTTGGCAGCTCATCGTGCTTTGGGGTTTCGTGCTTGGCATTGGCAGCGGCGTCACCGCGCTGGTTCTTGGCGCGATTGTGTCAGGCCGCTGGTTTGCCAAAAGTCGGGGTCTCGTTCTCGGACTTTTGACCGCGAGTTCGGCCACCGGGCAGCTCGCCTTTCTGCCGCTCGCGGCCTCAATTGTGGATCATGCAGGCTGGCGCTGGGCGCTCGTCCCTTCGCTGATGGGCCTCCTTGCCGCGGCGCTTTTGATCTTTCTCTTCATGCGGGACCGGCCTGCCGATCTTGGACAGGAACCCTTCGGGCAGGGCGCGAAGCCTGTCCCTGTCGCGGCGCCGGTACAAAGTGCAATCGGCCGCGCATTTGCCGTGCTCTTCGGGGCGGCGCGCGTGCCGGCATTCTGGCTCTTGTTTGGGACTTTTTTCATTTGCGGGCTCAGCACCAACGGGCTCATCCAGACGCATTTCATTCCGCTTTGCGCGGATTTCGGCATGGCGCCGGTCATGGCGGCTTCGACGCTTGCGATGATGGGGGCTTTCGATCTCGTCGGCACGATCGCGTCCGGCTATTTGTCGGATCGTTTCGACAATCGCTGGCTTTTGTTCTGGTATTATGGCTTGCGCGGTTTGTCGCTGCTCTATCTGCCGTCCTCGACCTTTACACTCTACGGTCTGTCGCTTTTTGCGATGTTTTATGGTCTCGACTGGATCGCGACCGTGCCGCCGACCGTGAAATTATGCGGCCTGATTTTCAAGGAGAAGGCGAGCGTCGTCTTCGGGTGGGTTTTTACCGCCCATCAGCTTGGCGCGGCCACGGCGGCCTTCGGCGCGGGCCTGTCGCGCAGCGGGCTCGCGACCTATCTGCCAGCATTTTATGCGGCGGGCGCGGCCTGTCTGATCGCGGCTCTGGCCTCTCTCTTCATCAAGAAGAGGGCAAGGGAAATTCTGCCCGCCAGCGTTTCGACCCGCTCCCAATTGCTATCCAGCCAATCGGAATGACGATGATGAAAGGAGCTTAAGCTCTCCAAAAGTCACGTCGATTTCTTTTGCTCAGC
>DASQCU010000147.1:0-9662 GCA_035634575.1 Beijerinckia sp. | reverse complement strand
CCCAGGCACAGGCCGGACATGACAAAAATCACCTTTATCGAGCATAATGGCACGGCCCATCCGGTCGAAGCCGAGAATGGCGCCATCCTCATGCGGGTTGGCCAGCAAAATGAAATCCCGACGATCCGGGGTGAATGCGGCGGCACCTGCAGTTGCGGTTCATGTCACGTTTACGTCGATCCGGCGTGGCTGGAAAAGCTCAAACCGCCACATGAACTGGAGCAGATGATGATCGACAGCTTGACGCTCACCAAACAGGACAATAGCAGGTTGACCTGCATGATTCTGGTGACGCCTGAGCTTGACGGATTGATCTTGCGCCTCCCCAATCCTGATTTGTGAATTTGATGGCCGATCAGCACAAAATATCCCGTGTCTTACAAACTCAACATCATGCTTTATATATCATTTAGTGTGATGTTCAGTTTTTCGATCCGCGGCCAAAAATAAACGCCAAGGCAGTTGATGCGAATGCGACGGACCTTTCTATTTGTTTGCCCCAGAACTCAACAGCAGTTCCGTCATGGGCGGCCATGTAAAATGAAACGCCAGCACCAGCTAAACCAAATAACATAGCAATCAGTGCAACATGGGTTGGCGCACTCTTCTCGCCACCAAATGCCCTTCCAAAAAAGCCAAGATCATGTGCGATCGTGGCCTCGATGTGCCTATTATTTTCCTTTACTATTTCTAATTGGAATTTTGACGCGGCGTTGAGGACCTCTTCCATCGCTGGGTCATCAGTTTCTCGCCCGGAGATAGATTTCTTCGCCGAGTCCCTATCGAAATCAGACGCCATATTCGCTAGACAATCTATTTTTAATTACAGGAACGGATACAGCAAATAGTTGAGAAAGTTGCTCAAGTGTAAGATTTTTCCAATATTGGTCTAACATAAACCTGGGGACAAGAAGGTTTGCTGCAAAAGCATTGGCCTCCTTCTCGTGGGGCTCATCACCGTTATAATCTTGGTCTCTGAGCAACACTCTGTAGTCACTCGAACGAGCCCATTCTTCATGAAGAACTTTGTGGCCAAGCTCGTGAGCAATTGTGAAAGTCTGTCGCAGCGGCCATTCGGCCTTATTGACGAAAATAGCGCGCTCGTCACAGTCAAAAAAACCCGAAACATTTTGCTTTTCTGGCGCGAACTTCACGAAGTACACAGTTACCCCCACTCCGCGAGCGATCTTCATAGGATCAACGGGTGGGGTGGTAATCGAAAATTCATCTAGGAGCCGAAGAGCCTCGCGCTTGACCCGCGCATAATTGGGCTTGATGAGTGTGGTTGTCATCATCACCAACGCCGTGCCGTTGCCTCTTTTAGCAATGACCGTGCGCTCCTCCTGTGAGAGTTTTTCTACGCGCGCTTTTGCGCCAGCTGATCTTTGGACATGATTTGTCCCCATTAATTTAGATCATGCGGATTCGTACCCAAAAAGTATGCCCGTTCACCTATCACAAGCTTGACAAATTGTCACCGCTTGATCTTCCAGATTAAGTATGTCTTCGAACCGATTCGCACAAACAGTGAAAGCGTCTAGGCAGCCGAATAGTCACTTTCGAATCCCCCACGATTTCAGGATTCTATTGCGCGGGGGCAGCATCATCATCAACCGGCCATGAAGCAAAATTTTCCTGCGCTCCCCATCGATGAGGTTTTGGACCGCATCACGGGACATCTCGCCCGCCATCCAAATGGCGTCCTTGTCGCGCCGCCCGGCGCCGGCAAGACGACGCGCGTGCCGCTCGTACTGATGGACGAGGCCTTTGCGCAGGAAAAGCGGCTCATTCTTCTCGAACCGCGCCGGGTTGCCGCGCGCGCCGCCGCCGAACGCATGGCTGCCACACTTGGCGAAAAGGTCGGCGAAAGGATCGGCCTCAGGATGCGTTCGCAATCGCTCGTATCAGTCAGGACCCGGATCGAGGTCGTGACCGAAGGCGTGTTTGCGCGCATGATCCTCGATGATCCGGCGCTTGATGGCATTGCGGGTGTTCTCTTCGATGAATTCCATGAACGGTCGCTTGACGCCGATCTTGGCCTTGCGCTGGCGCTCGATGCGCAGGCAGGCTTGCGCGAGGATTTGCGCCTTCTTGTCATGTCGGCGACGCTCGATGGCGCGCGGGTCGCGACGCTGCTCGGCAATATAGATGTGATCGAGAGCCAGGGCCGCGCCTTCCCGGTTGAAACGCGATATCTTGGCCGCGATCCGAATGAGCGCTTCGAAGAGGCCGTCACCCGTGCGACTTTGCGTGCGATGGGCGAGGAGCGGGGCTCGGCCCTCGTGTTTCTTCCCGGCCAGGGCGAAATCAATCGCGTCGCGGCTTTGCTGGCGGAGCGCCTGCGCGACCCTGCCATCGAGATCGCGCCGCTCTATTCGGCGGTGGATCGCGCCGCGCAGGATCGCGCCATCGCGCCCGTGCCGCCGGGCCAACGCAAGATCGTCCTTGCAACATCGATTGCCGAAACTTCGCTCACAATCGAGGGCGTGCGGATCGTCATCGATTCGGGGCTCGCGCGGGTGCCCCGCTTTGAGCCCGATCTTGGCCTGACCCGGCTTGAGACGGTGCGGGCTTCGCGTGCGGCTACCGATCAGCGGCGTGGCCGCGCCGGGCGCACGGAGCCGGGCGTTTGTTATCGGCTCTGGGAGGAGGCCGCGAATGGCGCGCTCAAAGCCTTCACGACCCCCGAAATTCTCGCTGCCGATCTTTCCGGCCTCGTGATCGATCTTGCCGCGTGGGGTGTGCGCGACCCAAGTAGCCTCAGCTGGCTCGACCCGCCGCCGCAACCGGCGATCAACGAGGCGCGCGCGCTTTTGCGCGAGATCGGCGCGCTCGACGATGATTTCGGCCTCACTGAGGAAGGCAAAGCGATCGGCAGCCTTGCCCTGCCGCCGCGCCTGGCCCGCATGGTCGTCACGGCGGCAAAAACCGGCGAGGCGGCGAGCGCCACTGAGATCGCGACCCTTATCGTCGAGCGCGGTCTTGGCGGCGATTCACCTGATCTCGCCTTGCGTATCGGAAGGTTCCGGCGCGATCGCTCAAGCCGGGCCGAGGATGCCCGCCGTCTTGCCCGCGGCTTCGCAAGGCGCGCGGGTGGAGCGGCGGAGGCGGCAAAAGCCGAACCAACCGCCGCTGCCAGATTGCTTGCGCTCGCCTTTCCCGACCGCATCGCCAAAGCACGCGGAAAACAGGGCGAGTTCCTGATGGCGAATGGCCGCGCGGCCATGCTCGATCCGCTGGAGCCATTGGCGCGTGCGCCCTATCTCGCCATTGGCGAAATCATGGGGCGTGCCGCCGCCGCCCGCATTCTCCTCGCCGCCGCGCTCGATGAAGCCGATGTCGAGAGCCTTTTTGGCGCGCGGATCGCAACCTCGGAAGCGTTGAGTTTCGATTCCGGCCGGGCGGCGCTGCAGAGCCGCCGCCGCCGCCAGCTCGGTGCACTTATATTGAGCGAGCAGAATCTGCCCGTCACGCCGGGACCAGAGGCAGGACGCGTCCTTGCCGAAGGGATCGCCCGGATCGGATTGGATCGTCTGCCCTGGACCAAATCGATTGCGCAATGGCGCGACCGGGTTGCTTTCCTCCGCCGTTCCGAGCCTGAAGACGGCCTCTGGCCGGACCCCTCGGACGAAATTCTGGCGCAAAGCGTGGGCGCGTGGCTCGCGCCGCATCTTGCGGCAAAGGTCAGCCTCGCCGAGATTGGGGCGGAGGATCTCGACGCGGCCTTGAAAAGCCTTTTGCCCTGGGACATGCAGCGGCGGCTCGACCAGGAAGCGCCGGCCCATTACGAGACCCCGGCTGGATCGCGCATTGCGCTCGATTATTCAAGCGAGACGGGACCCGTGCTCGCGGTGCGTGTACAGGAACTTTATGGGCTCGGCATCCATCCGGCTCTCGCCAAGGGGCGGGTGCCGCTGACGCTCGAACTTCTCTCGCCAGCCTCGCGGCCAATCCAGATCACCCGCGATCTGCCGGGCTTTTGGCGCGGCTCCTGGGCCGCCGTGAAATCCGAGATGAAGGGCCGCTACCCGCGCCATGTCTGGCCCGACGACCCCGCGGCGGCATTGCCGACCGCGCGGGCGAAGCCTAGAGGCGCGGGCTGAGGGGCGCTTCCCCGACCGCAGCGAAGCGGAGAGCCGGTGCCCACAGGGGACTTCAACATAAGGCGCTGCGCAGCATCTTGCGCTGGATCCCGGCTTCCCTTCCGCTACGCTTCAGGGCTCCGGGAAAGGGGGCACTTCCCCGGCCGCAGCGAAGCGAAGAGCCGGGGCCCAGGGGCAAAGGCGCCCACATAAAGCGCTTCGCAACGTTTTGCGCTGGATCCCGGATTCCCCTTCCGCTGCGCTCCAGGGCTCCGGGAAAGGGAGGCGGCTATTTTGCCACTACGGCCTTGTTGGACGACTTGGCCACTGGCGTTGGCTCATGATTCGCCGCCGCGATAACGGCCTTTTTGAAGGCGCCTTCAATCGTCACCGCGAAATTATAATGTGTCGTCGAGAAGGGCGCGGTATGGAAAGGCTTATTGCTGCGCCAGCCGACGAGGATTGCCCCGATCACCGGCTTGTTGGGTTCCATGACGACAGCGCCGCCCGATGCCCCGTCTCCCGTCTCGCAGTCGAAGGAAAATTCCCGGGTTCCCTCCTGGCTGACGGAAAGCTGATCGTGAAATTCGCATTTTTCCATCGAGAGGCGGCGGCCTTCGCCCCAGTCGATATGGCCACGCGCCACGAATTCGACCGGCATGTTCGGATGAACGGAGTCAGCCAAGGTAAAAGGGGTCACGCCCTCGATCGGCTTGCTCAGGCGGACGACAGCCCAATCATGCACCGCTGGCAAAGCGTAAGGATTTGTGCTGCCCGCAACGATCGTGCTCAGGTTGAGCGGCACGTTGACCGGCTTGCCATCGACCTCGATCGAAAAAATGCAGGTCTTGGCCCGGGGGTTACCCCTTTCATCAAACAGCACATGCGCTGCGGTTGTCACAACATCGCCGGTGAGCGTGAGCTGACCCGCGCCATGCGCGATGCCGCATTCAACGAGACCGGAGGCCGCAAACTCCCGGCGAAGCTCGGGCGCATCGAGCTTTTGATCGGCGGCGTATTCATCGACGCTGCGCCGGCTGTTCTTGCCGAAAACCACGACCGGCACGACTTCGGCTGCGTTGAACCGGGCCATATCGTGTTCGAGAAGAGGGAGGGCAGAAGCCTCAGGGGAAATTCCAAAAAGTACGCTGAAAAGAGCGGCAATCCGTATTCCACCCTGAATTCCCATTCCCTCATTCTCCTGTTAAGTTATTATGACAATTACTAAACTTTCAGAATGATTTCGAATCAAGCTGAGCAAAAAGCTTTTTTTGCTTTGCGAAGAAGCACAGGCGGCGCCAATGGGTGCTGCATATTGACGCACCCGGTGCTATCCTGCGGTTGTCCACCCTATTGCCCTCCGCCAAAGTTCGATAGAACAGCCAAGAGCAAGCCTCTGGATTGCGTGGGACCGCATGGTTAAATTCGGCCGCAGTCCAGCAAGGGAACGAGCTTGAGGCCAGCCCCGCGTTGCTCGTTTTGATTTGAGTTATTTTCGAGGCTCTGGTGCCGATTTCCCTACTCGATCGCTATAGGAATGACGTGGCCAAGGGGCGTCTTGAGCCTGATCCGGCCCAGGCGGCCGCAGTCGGCAAGCTCGACCTTCTTCGCACACAGCTCAATGCTTACCGCCCAGCCCGTAAATCCGGCGCTCTTGGCTGGCTCTTTGGCCCGAAATCGAATGGAGCCAAGCTGAACGGAACCAAGTCGAACGGCGCCTTCTTGCGCGGCCTCTACATCTGGGGGTCGGTCGGGCGCGGCAAGACCATGCTGATGGACATGTTTTACGAGGAAGTCGAGATTCCCCGCAAACGCCGTGTCCATTTCCACGCCTTCATGGCCGACATACATGCCCGTATTTATGCGTGGCGGCAGGAGTTGAAGCGCGGCGCGGTGAAAGGCGACGATCCGATCGCGCCTGTGGCCGAAGCGGTGGCCAACGAGGCCTGGCTCCTTTGTTTCGACGAGTTCACCGTGATCGATATTGCCGATGCGATGATCCTCGGACGGCTCTTTAAAGCTTTGTTCGCGCGCGGGGTTGTGATTGTCGCAACTTCCAATGTCGATCCGGCGGACCTTTACAAGGACGGTCTCAACCGGGCGCTCTTCCTGCCCTTCATCGATCTCATCGCCGAGCGGATGGAGGTCATGCGCCTTGATGCACGCACGGATTTCCGGCTGGAAAAACTACAGGACCAGCCAGTCTATTACGTGCCCCCCAATGCCAAATCGCAGGCCGCATTGACCCATGCTTTCAAGACCCTGACCGGGGTGGAGCATGGCGCCCCGGCGACGCTTGAGGTGCTCGGCCGCAAGCTCCGCGTTCCCGAAGCCATGGCGCATGTCGCGCGCTTTTCCTATGCCGATCTTTGCGAGGCTCCCCTCGGCGCAGCGGATTTTCTCGCGATTGCCGAGGCTTTTCACACATTGATCCTCGATTGCGTGCCCGTCATCGAGGAGGGCCGCCGCAATGAGGCAAAGCGCTTCATCACCTTGATCGATGCGCTCTACGATCAGCACGTGAAGCTCATCGTCTCAGCCAAAGCGGAGCCGAAAGACCTTTACCTTGGGACAAGCGGCCGCGAAGCTTTCGAATTCGAGCGAACCGCTTCGCGGCTCATTGAAATGCGGTCTTCCGCTTATCTCAGCCTGCCGCATGGTTCGGTGGCGTCGATTGGTTCGGGGGATTCGACGGGCCTCGTGGAAACCTGAGCCTCAATCCTGTCCGCAACCGGCGGACCGCCCGTCGCGACTCCGATTACCGTTCGGCCGCGAGAGCGGTCTCCAAGCTGCTGAAATGATAGTTCAGACCAAACCGGACGATTTGTCCGAAGCCGCGATCCGCCAGGCGAGCGGTGGCATAGGAGCGTCCCAGATAGCCTGTCGTCAGGTCGGAAACATTTGCGAACTGGAAATGGAGGTATTCGCTCTTCACGCTGAGATGATCGGTGAAGGCATATTCGAGGCCGCCACCCACGGCATAACCGGCGCGCACGGTGCCAAACCAATTCGAGCCTGTCAGACCCGTCAACGGTCCCGAAATACCGGTGAACGTGTCCGCGAGGCTCATTCCACCGTAAGCCAGGCCGCCGGTCACAAAGGGCAGAACTCGGTCGAAAGCATAGCCGAGCCGCAGACGGGCGGTGCCGATTTCATTTCCTTCAATGTCGGTATCAGCGGCATAGACGGTACGGCTGCTGCTGCCGACCCAATTGAAGCTTCTGTGATGCATGTTGGAAAGCACATCAAGATCAGCTTCCGCACCCACAACCCATTGGCCAAGCTCATAATTATAGCCCAGTTGAAAGCCGCCCATGGGCTTTGCAAGGGGTGCTGTCCCAATGAGACCCACGCCCATATTCAACCCAATATAAAATCCCGTCCAGTTCAGCGCTGTTGGCACAGGAACTGGAGCAGGCGGGAGATCAGCGGCCAATGCCGAAGCGCCAAAAGACAGCGTTACGGAAGAAAGGAATAAAGTTTTGAGCATTGCGGGAATTCCACAAAAGCACGAATCAATGTCAGCTAGGCTATAGCTTGGGCGGACATACAGCAATTTGCAGGTTCCGCGAAGCCGCTCGATTGCAGGCGTCCAGCCGCCATGTATCGACCGACAGAACCCACTCGACCTTGCGCGGGCTTTGAAGGAGGATTAATCGCTCCTCTGGAGAAAGCCGAAATTTGAATGAAACGGGGATCGTTGCTCGCATTTTGCGACGCGGACGAAACAGCTCATGCGCAGACGTCAGCCGCCGCCGACAACCCCGACGACCGATGTGCGTATTCTCGAGATCGCCGCCGACCACATCAGGCGCTACGGGATTGCGCGGACGACGGTGACGCGCATCGCCGAAGAAGCGAACATGTCGCATGCGAATATTTATCGCTATTATCCCTCCAAGGAGGCGCTGATCGAGGAGATCACCGCCGCCTGGCTCCGGCCGCTCGAAGCGGGTCTTCGGACGATCGCGGATGCGCCGGATCCGGCCTTCGACAAGCTGGAACGGATTGTTTTCGCGATTCATCGCGCCTATCGCGACAAGCTCGAAAACGATCCCAATCTGTTTGAGCTTTTCGTTACTGCCACGCAGAAAAATACGCCTATCGCCCGCAAGCATCGCAATCGCAGCCAGCTTGAGATCCAGCGCACATTGGAAGAGGGGGCAAGCGGCGGACTTTTCGTGATTCCCGATCAAAAGCGCGCGCTGGCGCTTGTCCTCGACACGCTGCACCGCTTTATCATGCCGGTTGCCGTCAAGCTCGATCTGGAGATCCCGCGCGCCGGGCTGGAAGACCGGGCGCAGCGAGTCACGGACCTCGTCCTCGGCGCGCTGGCGAATGGGCGATATTGAGCCGGTGCTGTTACAATTTACATTTTTTGTATTTAGAAACCCATTTTTCGAGGCTTGACATTGTTCCCGCTTAAGCTTGACCAGGATTGTCACTTCATTGTTTTTATTTGAATTACTGATTTTTCACCGAACTTCCCGGTCTTTTTAGGCAAGCGATAAATTCGCCTCATAACCGTCCTGTGACTTGCATTCATGCGCGGAGTTCGGCAGAACCCGCTCGCAAGCAGGTTGACCTTGACAAGCCCACGGGTCCGCTCAACGCCAGACTGCACGAACCCTAGAGCATTTTCCGGCGCGGCTCTCAGTGAGGCACCGGAAGTCGCGGAAAATGCGATAGAAACGAGGATCAGGGCGACTTTCCGGGACACGAGCCTGGGGAAGTCTTCTTCGAAAGCCTTGCGGGATTTCCAGAGCCCAATCCCATTGCGGGCCGGGCTCTGGAAATCCCGCTAAAGCCTTCGCCGCGATGATAAGGACGGACAAACATATGGCGCGCAACAAGATCGCATTGATCGGAGCCGGTCAAATCGGAGGAACCCTCGCCCATCTCGCCGGTCTCAAGGAATTAGGCGACATCGTTCTCTTCGATATCGCCGAAGGAACACCCCAGGGCAAGGCGCTCGACCTCGCCGAATCCGCGCCCGTCGACGGCTTCAATGCCCATTTGAGCGGCGCAAACGACTATGCGGCGATTGCTGGCGCTGATGTCGTCATCGTGACGGCTGGCGTGCCCCGCAAGCCGGGCATGAGCCGCGACGATCTCCTCGGCATCAATCTCAAGGTCATGGAATCCGTTGGCGACGGCATCAAGCAATATGCCAAGGATGCTTTCGTGATCTGCATAACGAATCCGCTCGATGCCATGGTCTGGGCGCTGCAGAAGGCCTCGGGCCTGCCGCCGCAAAAAGTTGTCGGCATGGCTGGTGTGCTCGATTCGGCGCGGTTCCGCTATTTTCTCTCCGAGGAATTCAACGTTTCCGTGGAAGACGTGACCGCCTTCGTGCTCGGCGGCCATGGCGATGACATGGTGCCCTCGCTGCGCTACTCCACGGTCGCGGGCATTCCCTTGCCGGATCTCGTCAAAATGGGTTGGACGACGCAGGACAAGCTCGATGCGATCATCAAGCGCACACGTGGCGGCGGCGGCGAGATCGTCAATCTTTTGAAAACCGGCTCTGCCTTCTATGCGCCTGCGGCCTCGGCCATTGCGATGGCGGAGTCCTATCTG
>DASQCU010000146.1:0-9386 GCA_035634575.1 Beijerinckia sp. | reverse complement strand
AATTGCTTTCGCGTAGGCGATTTGCTGGAAAGGAACCCTGAATTCTTTCGAATTCAGGTCATAAAAAATGACAATGGGAAACGAGTTTGGCACCGGCGGCGCGATCATGGAATTTCTCTCTCGCTTCGTTTTCGTTTCTGGCGTTTTCGCAATGGCGATGGTGTCCGCGGGGATCGGCTCGGCGGCGCGAGGTTCAAGCGGCCCGCCAACCGTCTTCGAACTTTTCACCAGCCAAGGCTGCTCGTCCTGTCCGCCCGCGGATAATCTGCTTGCGACATTGGCCCGCAGACCCGATGTGATCGCAATGTCCTTCCCGGTCGATTATTGGGATTACATCGGGTGGAAGGATACGCTCGCCTCCCCCGCCTTCACGGCACGTCAGAAGGCCTATGCGGAGGCCCGCGGCGATGGCCATGTTTACACGCCGCAAGTCATCGTCGATGGTCTTGCCGCTGCCGTTGGCAGCGACTGGGACGAAATCGAACGGGCCATGGCGGACGTGCGCGTCAAAACCGACGCCATGACCTTGCCGATCCGTTTGACCGATGCAAGCTCACGTCTGCGGGTGGAGATTCCCGCCGGCACCGGCGAGCCCGCGACGATTTATGTCCTGCGGGTCGAAAGGTCCCGGACGGTGAAAATCGGGCGCGGCGAAAATGCCGGCCACAGCATCACCTACACGAATGTGGTGCGCGCCATGAACGAGATCGGTCAGTGGACAGGGGCTCCGGTCACCTTCGAAATTCCGCAATTGAAAGGTGAAGATGAAGGCTATATCGTGCTTGTGCAACGCGGCAGCCGCGACAAACCCGGCATGATTCTCGCGGCCGCAAAAACCGCCGGGCTTTGAAGCATTTCTTTTCTTGCTTGACGCTTGACAAAGCGACGTTTTGAAGGAACAGCCGGTACGGCCTCGGGTAAGCCGCTTTCGGATGAAACAACTTGCCAAATAAAAATCCTCGAACCAGCGTACGAATTGTGCCCCGATCAGTTCTTTCGTTCCTCTCTGCCGGCTCCGCTTTGAGCCTGAGGACTTTAACGAAAAATTCGTCCTCTCGCGTAAAGCTGCGGGTACGGAGTATCATCGCGTCATGATTCGTTCAGTTTCGACCCTGTACCCCATTTTTGCGCTCATCTTCGCCATTTCGCTCGGAGGAGCGAGCGCCGTCGCAGCGCCCAAATCATCCGATTCGAAGACTGCGGACCCCAAAAAGTCCGGCAAGCCGGTTCTCGTGGCAAGCTACGGCGATTGGGGCGCTTTCCTGGCGCAAGGCAAGGACAAGACCTGCTATGCGCTGGCGACTCCGAAGGAGCGCGCTCCCGCCGCGCTCAAGCGCGATCCCGCCTATGTTTTCATTTCGAGCCGGCCGGGAGAAAATGTCCGTAACGAGATCTCGATCATCATGGGCTTCCCGATGAAGGACGGCAGCGCAGCGCACGCCGAAATCTCCGGCTCGACCTTCGATCTCGTCGCCAAGGGGACGAATGCCTGGGTGAAGAATCCCGCCGAGGAAGGCCAGTTCATCGACGCCCTGAAAAAAGGCTCGAAGCTCGTCGTGCGTGCGCCCTCGCTCAAAGGCAATGTGACAACCGACAGCTATTCGCTGACCGGACTTTCACAGGCCCTCGAACGCGTTCAAAAGGAATGCCCTTAAGGCTTGGAGGCCGTCGGCGCCCCCTCTCCTCAAGCGGCGCAGCCCTTCTCCCCGCGCGGCCGCAGCCGGCGCGGAATTTTCGCGGGTCCCAAGCTCGAAATTTCTTGCTCCAGAGCTCGCGCCAAAATTCCTCAATTTTTGAAAAATTCATCGCATTTTTCGATAGCGCACGACCAATGTCTTATAATTAAGCTCTTTTCCCGGGGAGCCGCTCGGCCCATAATGCCGGGCAATAGACGCAGGTCTTGCGCATCTGGGGAGGAGTAGAATGTCCGGTAGAATCTATCCTGTTAGCGCCGACTGGACCGAACGCGCCTATGCTGACACGGACAAATTCCAGGCCATGTACCGCCGCTCGATCGAGGAGCCGGATGCCTTTTGGGGCGAGGCTGGACAGCGTATCGACTGGATCAAACCCTATACCAAGGTGAAAAACACATCTTTTTCACCCGATAACGTCTCGATCAAATGGTTCGAGGACGGCACGACCAATGTCGCCCTCAATTGCATAGACCGCCATCTCGAAAAACGCGGCGATCAAACCGCGATCATCTGGGAAGGCGATGACCCGAAGGAATCCAAACACATCACCTATAAGGACCTGCATGAGCAGGTTTGCCGCCTTGCCAATGTACTGAAGGCGCATGGGATCGAGAAGGGCGATACGGTCACGATCTATTTGCCGATGATCCCCGAGGCTGCCTATGCGATGCTCGCTTGCGCCCGCATCGGCGCGATCCACTCGGTGGTTTTCGGCGGTTTCTCTCCCGATTCGCTCGCCGGCCGGATCGAAGGCAGCCAGTCGAAGCTCCTCATTACCGCCGATGAGGGCTTGCGCGGCGGCCGCAAAGTGCCCTTGAAGGCCAATGCCGATCTCGCGGTGCAAAAGACTGGCGAGATTGTGAAGACGATGCTCGTCGTCAAGCGGACCGGCGGAACCGTCGATTGGACGGCTGGCCGCGATCTCTGGTACGAGGAAGAGATCGCCAAGGTTTCCGCCGATTGCCCGGCAGCTGAGATGAATGCCGAGGACCCTCTCTTCATCCTCTATACGTCCGGGTCAACGGGCGCGCCCAAAGGCGTGGTGCATACGACGGGCGGCTATCTCGTCTATGTCTCGATGACCCATCAATATGTCTTCGACTATCACGACGGCGATATTTACTGGTGTACCGCCGATGTCGGCTGGGTGACCGGACACAGCTATATCGTCTATGGGCCGCTCGCCAATGGCGCGACATCGCTGATGTTCGAAGGCGTGCCGAATTATCCGACGGTCGCCCGTTTCTGGGAGGTCGTGGACAAACACAAGGTCAATATTTTCTACACCGCGCCGACAGCGATCCGCTCGCTGATGGGCGCCGGCGACGCGCCGGTTAAGGGAACGAGCCGCGCCTCCTTGCGGCTTCTGGGCTCGGTCGGCGAACCGATCAATCCGGAAGCCTGGGAATGGTATCACCGCGTTGTCGGCGAGGAACGTTGCCCGATCGTCGATACCTGGTGGCAGACCGAAACCGGCGGCATTCTGATCACGCCGCTCCCCGGGGCAATCGCCTTGAAGCCGGGTTCCGCGACGCTGCCCTTCTTCGGCGTCAAGCCGGAAGTCGTCGATGCCAATGGCGCCGTTCTCCAAGGCGTCTGCGAGGGCAATCTTGTCATTGCCGATTCCTGGCCGGGCCAGATGCGGACGGTCTATGGCGATCACGAACGGTTCGTGCAGACTTATTTCTCGACCTATCCGGGCAAATATTTCACGGGCGACGGCTGCCGCCGCGATGCTGACGGCTATTATTGGATTACGGGCCGGGTCGACGACGTCATCAACGTCTCCGGCCACCGGCTCGGCACGGCGGAAGTCGAAAGTTCGCTCGTCGCGCATGAATTGGTCTCGGAGGCTGCTGTCGTCGGCTATCCACACGATATCAAGGGCCAGGGCATTTATGCCTATGTCACCCTGATGAGCGGCATCGAGCCAAGCGATAAGCTGCGCACGGAACTCGTGACCTGGGTGCGCAAGGACATTGGTCCGATCGCCACGCCGGACATCGTGCATTTCACGCAAGGTCTGCCGAAGACACGGTCTGGCAAGATCATGCGCCGGATCTTGCGCAAGATCGCCGAAAAGGAATTTTCGGCATTGGGCGACATTTCGACTCTGGCCGATCCCGCCGTCGTCGATGAGCTCATCCGCAACCGGATAGGCTAAGAGCGTGTCCAGCAAAAGTGGAAACCGGTTTTGCGTCCGGACACGCGATAAAACAAAACTTTAGAGTAAGATGACGACTCGAAGATAAGTCATCTTGCTCTAAGAGCTTACCTCTGGGCCACAGATCGACCCGACAAATCAAAAATCCAATACGCCTTCCGATTTGATGGGATCGGAAGGCGTTTTTGTGCGTTCCACGGGCAAATTCACACTGATTCGGGAGGAAAAAGCAGCGAATAAGCAGGTTTTAGCCCAAGTTCAGGGTTTCAGCACCAAAGAAGCAGCACCTTTATACCCTGAATCCTTGAGGATTCAGGGTTCGTTTCCGGTAAATCGCTGACGCGATGGCGATTTACCGGAGCTGCACCGCCTGTTCCTCCGGAACGGCGGTATATTGCAGGCAAGGCCCCACGTCGGGGCGGGTATTGTTTGATGCGTTTTCGAGGGTGTTATGAATGAGAAGTCAGAAGGCAACCGCCGATATTTCGGCGTGATTGGGGCCTGCGAGGCGCTTCTCGTGACTTTGGCCCTTTCTGCGATCTCGACCGGTGTCAAGGCGATGGACGTGGTGAACTTCTCTTCGCCTTATCCCGCCGGCATGATCGTCATCAAGCAGAGCGAAAGGCGGCTTTATTTCACCACTGGGGAAGGAACCGCCATTCGCTATCCGATTGCAATCGGCAGGGCGGGAAGGGCCTGGGAAGGCGAAACCTTCGTCCAAAACAAAATTGTCCACCCCACCTGGGTGCCGCCTGCGGTGGTGCGCCACGACCATCCCGGTTTCCCGGCGATGATTCCTGGAGGGTCGTCGCGCAATCCGATGGGGGCGGCGGCCATCGTTTTGAATTTGTCGGAAGTCGCGATCCACGGCACGACGCAATCCATGCGCAGATCCGTCGGCACTGCCGCCTCCTATGGCTGCATCCGGATGTATAATGAGGATGTCGTCGATCTTTTCCACCGCGTGCGGGTCGGCACGCCTGTCGTCTCCGTGCGGTGACGGATCGAATTTAATCCGACACGCCCTGAATTCTTTAAGGATTCAGGGCGTGAGCGCGTCCCGTTCCACGAAAGACAGGCCAGTAAATTCGGTGAGAAGGCCACGGTCCACGCCATAGGAAGACCCATGTTGGAAAAACCGGATCGGCTCTTTATTTCGTGCTGCAATTCGACTAACCACTCCTTTGAGGGCGTGTCCGCGCATCCTTGAGCGCAAAACATGCCTCAAACCTGCATGAGACCCGGCTCCGAAAATTTAAGTGCGCGATGATCCGCTCGCGTGGATCGGCTAAAAAATCGTGGCTTTTTTGTTGCGTGCTCGTGTTTCAGCTTGCTGGCCAACGCCTGTTGAGTAACGTAGAGTTGGAATTGCTGCCGGGAATATCCAATCGGAGCGTGTCCGGTCCACAGGTCTTGAAACCAATGGTTGTTGCTGTGCCCTTGACCGGGTAGGGACAGCCTCCGTCTTCTGCCGGTGAGAAACATGGCAAAGACATCTTGCGCAGGGGGAGTAATCGGTGGAAACGAAGGTTCTCGACCAAACCGAACTCGTCAACCAGGTCATTGATGTGATTGTCAGCGAAGGGATGGTCGATCGCGAGAAAGTCACGCTGGACGCGACGATCGAAAGCCTGGATCTGAAATCGATCGACATCGTCATGATCCTGACGGCCATTGAAGAAAAATTCGACGTTTATATCCCCATGGATGGCCCCTTCCACGACGCGAAAGACGTGAAAAGCCTCATCGACGCCATCGCCGCCTATATTATCAAAGAGAAAAGCTGAACGGATTTGACGCGACAAGTTTTCGTGACAGGTATGGGCGCGGTCTCCGCTGCGGGGGTCGGCGCGACAGCGCTTTGGGAGGCCGCACGCGATGGCCGGTCCTGCGTCGGCGAAGCGCAATTTTCGCGGCCGCATCGCGGCCGGATCCGGCTGGCCGCTCAAGTGCGCGATTTCGATCCGGCCGCGCATCTCGAGGCCGCTGTTCTGCCTTTTTGCGATCCGGTCACCCAATATCTTCTGGTGGCGGCGGATGAGGCCGTGGCCAATGCCGGGCTCAGCCGCAACGAGCCCATGGGTCCCCGTACAGCGGCCATCATCGGCACCGGCATAGGCGGCATGCATTCTCTCGAAAACGGGCTTTATCTCTCGCTCGTGGAACAGGGGCGGCCTGACCCTTTGACCATTCCCAAGCTCATCGCCAGCGCCTGCCCCTCCAATGTCAGCATTCGCTATGGTACGACCGGCCCCTGTTTCGCCGTGGCCAGCGCCTGTTCGTCGGCGACGCAGGCCATCGGCATTGGCGCGCATCTCATCCGTTCCGGCCTCGTCGATCGCGCGATCGTCGGCGGCACCGAGGATTGCATCACGAATAGTTCGATGCTCGCGTGGGAGGCGCTCCGGGTGCTGACCCCCGACGCCTGCCGGCCTTTTTCCAAGGGACGCAACGGCATGGTGCTGGGCGCCGGCGCCGCCGTTTTCATCCTTGAAGAAGCCTCGGTCGCGCGGGCCAGAGGCGCTCATCTCCTTGCCGAAATCGCCGGTTATGGCACGTCGAGCGACGCGAAAGACCCTGTGCGCCCCGATGTGAAAGGCGCAACCGCCTCGATGCAATACGCCCTCGCCGATGCCGGGATCAGCCCGGATGAGGTCGATTACGTCAATGCGCATGGCACCGGAACGACCGTGAATGACATGACCGAATCGGAAGCCCTGGGCAATATTTTCGGCAAAAGGCTTCCCGAAGTTCCGGTTTCATCCACCAAACCGATCCATGGGCATGGGCTCGGCGCTGGAGGCGCACTCGAACTCGTCGTGACGATTGGCGCGCTGCGCGAAGGTGTCGCCCCGCCGACGATCAATTGGCGCGAGCCGGACGTAAAATGCCCTGTCGATGCCGTGCCCAATGAGGCGCGCGCGATTCCCATTCGCACCGCCCTCTCCAATTCCTTCGCCTTTGGTGGCATTAACGCCACCCTCGTCGTGCGCCGCGCCGAGGCTGCATGAAGCGAGCTGCAAGAAGATTGGACATTCGTCGCAGCGAGCGATGCGGGAGGGGCAATGCCGGGTGAGACTCTCGCGCTGCAAGCCGGGGGCCCGCGGACCGGCGACGAAAGCACCGCGCCCGTGGAGATGATGGATCCTGTTCGCCTTCCTCCCATCGCGGTTGACACCAGAGGGGCCGAGGTCGAAGCCTTTGCCCGCGAGACCGGCTTCACTAAGCCCATCGATTTTGTTCCGCTCACATTTCCCTTTCGCTGGCTGACCTTGCCGGCGATTCGGCCCGTGATCAAACAAATGATCGGCGGCGATGATTTTCTGCCTGTCCATGAAGGCCAGAGCTTCGAATATCAAAAGCGCCTGCGAAAGGACGCCCATTACCTCATGGGGCTCGAATTCACCCGCGAGGCAAAGCCGCCGCGCCTCATCATTCGAGGCGCAATTTCAACGCCGGACGGAGAGCCCTGCCTGACGATGGAAACGATTCTGCGTATTGTTCCCGTCACACAGGGGACGCCATGAGCGATCTTGGCACGGAGGGCTGGCCCAAGGTTGGGGAGGAGCTGAAATCGCAAACCTTCGGCCCTTTCGGTCCCGATGCGCTGGCCCGCTACGCTCTGGTGTCGGGCGACGACAATCCGCTTCATCTCGACCCCGAGATCGCAAAACTTGCCGGTCTCGACGCCCCTCCCCTGCATGGCATGTTGATGATGAGCCATTTCGAACCCGCACTCATGACCTGGATCGCTTCCTGGCGGCGCGACGTCAAAATCGCGAAATTATCGGGGAAATTTCTGCGCCCGGTCCTCGCCGGGCAGGCCATTACCATTTCGGGTAAGATCGTGCGGTCGAGCCTCGAACCCCAACCCCATCTCATCCTGCGGCTGATGGCGCATGGGGCAGGCCGCGATCTCGCCATTCTGGCGGAAGCGACCCTTCTGCCGAGAGGAGCCTGACATGGCTGGCCCCGGCACCATTTTGATCACCGGCGCTTCAAGCGGAATCGGCCGTGCGCTCGCCCTTGCCTATGCCGAGCCTCGCGTCCGGCTGGCTCTCCTCGGCCGCGACAAGGAGCGGCTTGGCGAAGTCGCCGCCGCCGCCAGCGCCAAGGGCGCGGAGATTGTGCTGGGGGAACTCGATGTGCGCGACCAGGCCAGCATGGCGCGCTGGATCGCGGAAGAGGACGCCCGCCGTCCTTTCGATCTCGCCATTGCCAATGCCGGAATTACCACGGGCCTCGGCCCAAACGATCTGACCGAAGATCCTCAAGCCGTGCGGGCGATCCTTGCCACCAATCTCGTCGGGGTCTTGAACACAGTCGAACCCTTGATCAGACCCATGTGCGCGCGCGGCGCAGGCCGTCTCGCCTTCGTCGGCTCGATCGCGGGCCTGCGCGGCCTGCCCTATTCGCCGGCCTATTGTGCGACCAAGGCCGCGATCCATGCCTATACGGAATCCCTGCGTGGGCGGCTTGAGGCGCAAGGCGTCGGTGTGAGCCTCATCATCGCAGGCTTCGTGAAGACGCCTTTGAACGACAGTATTGACGCGGTGAAACCGCTCGAAGTGAGCGGCGACGAAGCAGCCCGCATCATCCGGCGTGGTCTTGATCGTGGCAAGCCGGTCATTGCCTTTCCCTGGGCGCTTTACATGGCCGCGCGTTTCGGCCGTCTCCTGCCGGTCCGGCTCTTCGATAAAATCATGGCGCGAGTTGAAGTCGCCGTGCCGAAGACCCACGAACGAGTCTGATTTCCATACATCATCCCAAGCCCTCAAGCTGAGGAGGGCTCCGATACCAACGGTCATAAGGAATGACCGTTGGTGCCACTCTCGAATTTTCGCCGCCTTTGAAAAAGCGAAAATTCGAGAAAGGAACCGAGCGTCGCTCCTTGCGACCCTCGGTACAATGCCGTCTCGAAGCACGAGGGCGAGTCTTTCCGAAACAGATTCTCAAGCAGAACCTGCCCGCCTTCCCGCTCACCGGGGGCATGGTCAAATCGTGCAATATTGTGTTGCAATTCGTTGGTTGTAGCTGCGCCGTTTTCATGATGATGCTTCATCAAACGATAACGTTGCAGGACTTCCCTCCTTGTTTCTGCTTGACCTTTTAAGATTTTGTTCAGAGACAAGTTTGACGGTCTCTGCCCTTGGTCTCGTTTTTGTCGCCAGCGGTTTCATCGCGCTGATCGGCATCAATATTTTCGAGATCGCGACCGGCAAGCGCTTGCGGAAGCCGCTCCCCGCGCCCGCTATCGCGGAGGCCGATCTGCCGCATGTTCTCGTGCAAATCCCGGTTTTCAACGAACCGGAGATGGTCGCCGACGCGTTGCGTTCCGCCGCCGCGCTCGATTGGCCGCGCGACCGGCTGCATATCCAGCTTCTCGACGATAGCACCGACGTGACAACCGCCATCGCCCAGGCCGCCGTCAATAAATTGCGTGCCCAGGGCTTTGATGTTCTGCATCTGTGCCGTGCCGATCGCACAGGTTATAAGGCGGGCGCCCTGGCGGCCGGCATGTCGCA
>DASQCU010000145.1:0-3344 GCA_035634575.1 Beijerinckia sp. | reverse complement strand
TTCTCTTCGGTCTTTTATGGCTCGGCGCATCAAATCTTTTATGCCGGACGGTTTCTTGAGCTTTGAAGATAGGTTTAACGCTTTCGGAGGACGGCGCGGAGATGACAGAGACGGGCGAAATCCTCACGCGGCCTGCCGGCTGGCAGGGCATCGCCGCCGACTGGTCCTCGGATCAGCGCGCGTTCAAGAATGTCTCCTGGGGCAAGGTCATGATGTGGATCTTCCTCCTGAGCGACACTTTCATCTTCAGCTGTTTTCTTTTGTCCTACATGACGGTGCGCATGTCGACGACCGTCCCGTGGCCAAATCCGAGTGAAGTCTTTGCCTTGAGCATTGGCGGCAAAGAGATCCCCCTGATCCTCATCGCCATCATGACCTTCATCCTGATCAGCAGCAGCGGAACGATGGCCATGGCGGTCAATTTCGGCTACCGCCGCGAACGCTTCAAAACCGCCGCTCTGATGCTCGCAACCGCCGCCTTCGGCGCGTCATTCGTCAGCATGCAGGCCTTCGAATGGACCAAGCTGATCAGGGAAGGGGTGCGGCCCTGGGGCAATCCCTGGGGTGCGGACCAGTTCGGTTCAAGCTTCTTCATGATCACGGGCTTTCACGGCACCCATGTCACGATTGGCGTCATCTTCCTGCTGATCATCGCGCGAAAGGTCCTGCGGGGCGATTTCGACCGGGGAAGGCGCGGCTTTTTTACAAGCCGGAAAGGACGTTACGAGATCGTCGAAATCATGGGCCTCTATTGGCACTTCGTCGATCTGGTCTGGGTGTTCATCTTCGCACTTTTCTATCTTTGGTAATACCACAGGTCATAAAGAATGACCTGTGGTGCCACTCTCGAATTTTCGCTAATCCTATGAAAAAGCGAAAATTCGAGAAAGGAACCAAGGATCGCCTTTTGCGATCTTGGTAAAAGGGGAAAGACATGGCTGAGGCACATGCTCAAGCGCAGGGACAACAGCACCCGATCAAACTTTATCTCGTCGTCTGGGGATGGCTGTTCGTCCTCTCAACCTGCTCCTACCTCGTCGATTTCTTCGGCCTCGAAGGATATCTCAGATGGTCCTTGATCCTGCTGTTCATGGTCTTGAAGGCAGGGTTGATCGTCGCTGTCTTCATGCACATGGCCTGGGAGCGGCTGGCGCTGATCTATGCCATTCTCGTCCCGCCAACGGTGCTGGCGGTGTTCTTAGGGATCATGGTGCTCGAATCAAGATATACTTTTTTCACGCGGCACATCTTCTTTGGGGCGGCGACATGAATTCTTAAAGCTTCCACATTCTGGGTGCCAGCAGGGGATGCGAAGGGTCGCATCCCCTTTTTCATGTCCGGTGTCCGCACCAGCTTTGGAGGCGCTCCCGTCGCTTGTACGCGCCTATAGATCGAAAACCGCAAAAGTTCGTCTTGGACAAGCTCCGCCTCTGCCGGTATCTTGGGTTCTTCGCCAAGAATGTTTCTGGAAGGCGTGACATATTATGACCTCCCTTGTTCTTGAAACGGCAGCCATCCCTGGCCTCGTGATCGCTACGCCGAAAAAATTCGGCGATCATCGCGGCTTTTTTTCAGAAGTTTACAATCGTAAATTATTTAGCGAAACGGGGTTCGATTTCGAGTTCGTTCAGGACAATCATTCGTTGTCCGCACAAGTGGGGACGATTCGGGGCCTGCATTTTCAGGCGCCGCCATTCGCCCAGGACAAGCTTATCCGGGTGATCCGGGGCAGGATCTTCGATGTCGCCGTCGATATCCGCCGCTCATCCCCGACCTATGGCCAGCATGTCGCGGTCGAACTTTCGGCTGAAAATTGGAAACAATTTCTGGTGCCCGCCGGTTTCGCGCATGGGTTCTGCACGCTCGAACCGGATACGGAAGTCATGTACAAGGTCAGCAATTATTATTCGCCCGCTCATGACGGCGGCCTTGCCTGGGACGATCCCGCACTCGCCATCCCCTGGCCGGTGGAGGCGGGAAAGGCTATCCTCTCCGATAAGGACCGGCAACACCCCTGTCTCAAAGATCTTTCTGTTATTTTTGATTGAGGCCATTTGATGCGCATAGCCGTTACCGGATCAAAGGGCCAGGTTGCGCTCTCGCTCCTCGAACGGGGGCCTTTGGCCGGCGTCGAGGTCGTTGCGATTGGGCGCCCTCAGCTTGATCTTCATCAGCCAAAAACCATTGAGAAAGCATTGGCCGCGGCAGCCAGCGACCTTGTGGTCAATGCGGCGGCATTCACCGCTGTCGACAAGGCGGAAACCGAGAATGCGGCTGCGATCCGCATCAATGCCGAAGGAGCGGGACACGTTGCGCGCGTCGCGGCGGAATTGGGTCTGCCCATCATCCAGCTTTCGACCGATTATGTCTTCGATGGCACTCTCGATCGCCCCTATCGCGAGGATGATCCGACAGGTCCGATCAGCACCTATGGGCGCTCGAAGCTTGCGGGCGAAGAGGCCGTGGCTCGCGCCAATCCGCGCCATGTCATTTTGCGAACGGCCTGGGTCTATAGTCCCTTCGGCCATAATTTCATGAAGACGATGTTGCGCCTCGGTGAAGCTCAGGAGGAGGTCTCGGTCGTCGCCGATCAGCATGGCACGCCGACGAGCGCGCTCGATATTGCCGATGGCGTGATCGCTGTCGCGAAAGCCTTGGCGGTGCGCGGCAATGAGCTTTCGCTTCATGGCCTTTTCCACATGACGGGCACGGGTGAGGCGAGCTGGGCGGACTTCGCCGAAGAGATCTTCGCGCAAGCCGCAAGCCAGGGGCGCAAACCCGTTCTCGTGCGGCGCATTGCGAGCAAGGATTACCCGACGCCGGTACAGCGGCCTTTAAATTCGAGGCTTTCCAACGAGAAGCTCGCGCAGGTTTTTGGCATTGCCCTGGCGGATTGGCGGCTTTCGACGCGGGTCTGCGTCGAAAGGCTGCTCACTGGCTAGAAAGACAATTGAAGATCCGCGCGTTTTCAAACAGCTGAGGATCGAGGACTAAAAGACTATGCAATTCATCACGCTCTCGCGCCGGAACACAGAAAAGTTCACGGAGGCGGATTTTGTGCCGCACCTTGAGGCTGAGGTCGAGCGTGCGCGTGCGCTCTATGCCGAGGGCTTCGTCCGCCAGATCTGGCATCGCGGTGACATGGGGGGCGCCTGTCTTCTCATTGAGGCGGAAAGCGAGGAAATTGTCAGAGCGACGCTCGCCACCTTGCCGCTGGTCGCCGCCGGTATGCTCGAAGTCGTTGCGATTGTGCCCCTCAAACCCTATCGCGGATTTGGCCCACGCGGCGCTTGAGGTGACGCCAAGGATCGCAAAAGGCGATCCTTGGTTCCTTTCTCGAATTT
>DASQCU010000144.1:0-4963 GCA_035634575.1 Beijerinckia sp. | reverse complement strand
CCTTGGTGTCGAGATAGATCGTGTTTTGAAGATCGAGGGCCGGCGCAGCCGAGACGAAATTGGAGAAGAAGGCAAGGCCCAAGCCCAAGCAAAAAACTCGTCGCTGAAAAAACATCCGGGATCTATCCTTCACTTTTATTTAGTTTTTGCGCGAGTGCCTCGACGACGACGCCCGGCACGAAGGGCGAGACATCGCCTCCCATGCTGGCGATTTGCCGGACCAATGTCGCAGTAATATGACGCACATACGGTGAAGCGGCAAAAAAGACCGTCTGCACATCGGGAGCCATCGCCGCATTCATGCCGGCCATTTGCATCTCATAATCGAGATCGCTGCCATCGCGAAGACCACGCACGATGAGGCCCGCGCCCATGGTCCGCGCCGCTTCAACGGCAAGGCCCGAAAAGGTCTTGACCAGAAGTTTGCAGTCTTGCGCGGCAACGAGATCCCGGCAGGCAGCTTCGATCAGGCCAGCCCGCTCGACGGCGGAGAACATAGGGGCCTTGCCCGGATGCACGCCAATCGCGACGATGAGCGTATCGCAGATCCGCGCCGCGCTTTTGATCACATCGACATGACCATTGGTCAAGGGATCGAACGAGCCCGTGTAGATCGCGATGCGGCTCACCTGAAAACCCTCTGTGATTAATACCACAGGTCATAAAGACTGACCTGCGGTGCCACTTCGAATTTTCGGCTCCACCCGTTGAAAAAGCGAAAATTCGAGAAAGGAAGCAAGGGTCGCCTTTTGCGACCCTTAGTATAAGGCCTGTCAATGCACGCCGAGCTTCTTCTGAAGGCTCGACGAGGAGGTCGTGTATTGGAAGGTGAGTTTCTTGTCGGGATAGACGTAGCGATGCGCCTTTTGCGCCGCGAGCGCGCCCTCATGGAAACCTGAAAGAATGAGCTTCAACTTGCCGGGATAGGTATTGATGTCGCCGATCGCGAAAATGCCCGGTACATTGGTCTCGAACTTTTCCGTGTCCACGGGGATGAGATTCTCATGCAGATTGAGACCCCAATCAGCGATCGGACCGAGCTTCATTGTGAGACCAAAGAAAGGAATGAGCCTTTCGCAGGCAAGATCCACGAGCCCATCCGCGCCCTTCAGGGTCGCGTTCGATAATTCGCCATCTTGCCCCGCAAGGGCCGTGATCTGCCCGAGCTGCAGATCCATCTTGCCCCAGGCCACGAGGTCGCGCATCGCCTTTACCGAATGCGGCGCAGCGCGAAAATCGTCGCGGCGATGGACGAGCGTCAAGCGCTTCGCAATCGGCTGGAGATTCAACGTCCAATCGAGCGCTGAATCGCCGCCGCCGACGATGACGATATTCCTGTCGCGGAAATCGTCCATCTTGCGCACGGCATAAAAGACCGATTTCTGCTCATAGGCTTCGATCCCGTCGATCGGCGGTTTTTTCGGCTGGAATGAGCCGCCGCCCGCCGCCACGATCACGACCTTGGATTCGAAGATCTCGCCGCCGCTTGTGCGCAGCCGGAAGGAAGGCGCCTCGGGCGTCCCAAGAACTTCAAGTCCCTCGACCATTTCGCCGAAATGAAACGTCGGATGAAACGGCTCGATCTGCTGCAATAAATTGTCGACAAGGCCCTGGCCCGTCACCACTGGATAGCCAGGAATGTCGTAGATCGGTTTTTCCGGATAGAGTTCGGCGCATTGGCCGCCGGGTTTCGACAAAATATCGACCAGATGGCATTTGATGTCGAGAAGGCCCAGTTCGAACACCGCGAACAGGCCGATCGGCCCGGCGCCGATGATAACGACATCGGTCGTGATAGTTTCACTCATGCCCTGCTCCGAAGAATTTGGCGGCCCAGCGGATCTTTGCTCAGCCTTGGCGATCCGGGGTCCTGACAATCATTCCCTCGAGTTCCGGCCTTACCTTGATCTGGCAGGAGAGCCGCGAATTCGGCTGAACCTGATAGGCGAAATCGAGCATATCCTCTTCCTTGTCGGAGGGTTTTCCGGTCAGGTCATAAAAGGGTTCATCGACATAGACATGGCACGTTGCGCAGGCGCAACCGCCGCCGCATTCGGCTACGATTTCGGGAATCGCGTTGCGGATGGCATTTTCCATGACCGTCGTGCCTTCTTCCGCCTCGATGGTCCGGGCTTCGCCAAATGAATCGACATAAGTAATCTTGACCATGGATCTGGCGCACTTTCCTTACAACGGCGTTCCCGCTTTGCTTCGGCGTTCTTGCAACCTGTTCCGGCACCCTCGGCTGAAGCAAGCATGCCTTCCGCCAGACGCGAAAGGCACGTTCCTCTTTAATGAACTGCATCCACGATGAATAGCACCTTCGTGCAAGACAGCCATATTGCCGCGTTTTTTTCTGATCAGTCTAGGCAGGCTTGCGCGAGCTTATCAACGCAACTTTTCTTCAGATGCTCTGATTCTTCTCTAGCGCCCGCCCGGCGCCTGCTTCCATGGCCGCCAATTTCGTATCGATTGCCGCCATTGTCGCTTCCATTGCCACGGCAAGATCGGCCCGCGCGGCACCGGCCGCCACTGGATGCCTTGCCGTAGCTGCCGCGTCGATCAGCAAAGATTCGTAATGTGCTGCAAGCTTGGCGATACGAGTTGCCCCGATCGCTGCCGCCGAACCCCTCAGCAAATGCGCGAGGTCGCGCCCTGCCGAGTGTGATCGCGGCCCCAGGGACCGCAGTTCCGGCAAGAGCTTGTCCATCTGATTACGAAAAAGGATCAAAAGCTCGCATTCGAATTCAAGATCGCCCAAGCTTTGCCGGGCAACATAGGCGTGATCGAGGATCGGATCCCCCCCATCTTCCGCCGCAAAGACGGGCTTAGGTTCTATCGACGGCAAACTTGTTCCACCTCAGCAATCAATTCCGTAAAGTCGCACTCGATCTTCGACAGAAATAATACAAAATCAATGAACCAAATGGCTAAGATCACGCTGGAAGCGGAGCAATATTGTGTATAGCCTGCAAAAATAAATTGGCAATTCTCAAGGTTACACCCCTATAAGGGTTTTTGACAACTGAGCTATAGTTTTGATTTTGCTTGTGGTTAAGGCTGCGTTAACGACGTTTTCGAAAGCAGGTTGCAGCAGGTTTGAATCCTGACGGTCAGGTTGTAAGGTAAGATTTGGTTAACGGTGTTCAATTTGCGCCCGGACCACGCATTCGACGCGGATTTTCGCCGGGGGAACTCAAGTCCGTTCATCACGGTTCTTTTTGAAGAGGCAATCGATGGCCAGTTCAAACAAAGCTCAAGATCCGGCAGAGGCGGCACTGCTGGCGATTGAAGAGGCTTTGAACCTTGCCGCCGCCGATACTGAAGCGACACGTGCTACCGAAGCGACACTTGCGACGGCAGGCAAGCGGACTGAGACGACCCGCGCCGATGCAAACAGGGACAAAGCCGTGCAGGACCCGGCAAAGAGACCACGCCTGCCCTCTGTCGGCGAAAATTCCCTGCTTGGTTCCGGCCGCGCGGCCTCGGCGGCAAGCCAGGACTCCCGGACACAGGAGGCACGGACCCTGGAGACTCGGACCGAGCGACCGAACCGTGTCACGCCCTCGTCGCAGCCCGCCAATGACGATCGCCATGCGGTCGGCGAGGTTTTACGTGCGTTCCAGGGCCGCTCCAGCCGGACGCCAACCATTATCGCCGCGCTCTGCTCGGCCCTCTGGGTGATACTGACGCTCGGCTATATTTTCATCAATCGTGAAGCTCTCCTCGCCGAGGCGCCGGTCTCCCTCCTGCCGCAGGCAGCCTTTTATCTGCTCGCCCTCGGCGGCCCGGTTATCTTCTTTTTCATCACCGCGATCATGGCGCGCCGGGCACAGGAAATGCGGATCACCGCCCGCTCCATGACGGAAATGGCGTTCCGTCTGGCCGAGCCCGAGACCATCGCGACCGAGCAAATGGTGACGCTTTCACAGGCGATCCGCCGCGAGGTCGCCTCGATGGGCGACGGCATCGAGCGTGCGCTCGCCCGTGCCGGAGAACTTGAAACCCTGGTTCGCTCCGAAGTTTCCAATCTCGAACGCTCCTACTCGGAAAACGAACGCCGCGTCCGTTCGTTGATCGATGAATTGTCGAGCGAACGCGAATCGGTCCTGACCAATGCAGATCGCGTGCGCAATACGATCGCCGCCGCGCAGGAAACCTTGGCACGCGATCTCGAACGCGCATCAACCGGATTCAACGAGACGGTCACCGCTACAGCAAGCCGTGTCTCCGCCTCACTCGGCTTGCAGGGCGACGAGATCAGATCGGCCCTGGGACGCGCCGGGGACGATCTGCTTCAGCAATTCTCAGTGCGCGGCAACGAACTCCTTGGCCGCTTGACGCAGACGAGCCAGGACACGACGACGCAACTTGCGCAAGCAAGCGACAGCATGTCGAACGCGCTTGGCGAGCGCATTGCCGAACTGGATTCTCGCTTCAAGACGGCCGGAGAAGTTTTTGCTGCCGATCTCGGGATGCGGGGCAATGATCTCGCCGTGCGTCTTGATGCAAAAGGCGCGGAGATTGCCGACACCATTTCATCACGCGGCGAAAGCCTTGCCGCGCGGCTGGCCGAGACCGGCGACCGTCTGCATGAAGTCGTGACCGTCGAAGGCAATGCCCTGCACGATAAGCTCGCCGGAATGACCGAACGGACGGCCACTCTCATCACCGAGCGCGCCAGCGCCGCGCGGGAGTCGATCGACCTTTCGACGGAGAATTTCGCGGCGATCTTCGAAGAGAGTCATGCACGGCTCCAGGCCCAGTTCGAGGAACATGCCGGCGATCTGCATCAGCGCTTCGCCACAACGGCCGAGGACACGGCGGCCGCGCTCTCCAGCCACACCCAGGCCCTGCACGAACATGTCGCGGCAACGATTGGCGAAACGCTCGATGCTCTGACCAGCCATTCGGATCAATTGCACGCGCATTTGCAAGTAACAGCACAGGACACGCTTGGCGC
>DASQCU010000143.1:0-2694 GCA_035634575.1 Beijerinckia sp. | reverse complement strand
CGCCCGACAAAACCGCAATGGTCCGCGCCGTCAGGACACCCGAGGCCGGCAGGCCATTGGCCTTCTGAAAATCCGCCACGGCGGCGGCAATTCTCGTGTCATAGACAAGAGTCTCGGCGGGTTCATCCGCCGGCTGCCCGTCAAGACTTAAACGCGCGCGGATCAGCGGCACGCGCGGATCGCGCATCCCGACCTTCAGGACGGGACCTGCCGGAATAGGTTCGCGCGCCACCGGGCCGCGCACGCGCCGCAGTTCCGCGAGCTTGTCGCGCAATGCCGCGTAGCCTTTCTGCGGCGGATTGAAATCGCGCAAGGCGGTGCCGGAATCCTCGCCCGCATGGCCGACCGTCGCCAGGATGACGGCGGGATCGGCGAGTTCGGGGCGCAAGCCGATCAACCGGCTGATCGTTTGCGGATCGACCCGGCTTCCGCTCGCCTGTCTCCCATAGGCCACGACAGCCTCGCTGAGCGCGATGTCAGCGGCGGCAAGCGCCTCGTCCGCTGCGGGCTGAAGACTGGGAACTGGAAAATTCTTGAGATCGAGCCCATCATCAGCAGCATGGATCAGCCGTGCGATTACCCCCCGCGCCGCCTCGCTCGCCTTGCCATCCTCGAACCAGAGCGGCGCGAAATCCCGGCTCGTGTAGAAAGCGGCTATGGCCTCGCGCTCGCGCCGCAGCTCAGAGGCCTGCGCGCCCTTCATCTCGAGCGCCGCGCGCGCTTCGAGACCGGCCTGCAGCCTGTCGGCAATCGTCAATTCGGGTGCGGTTTCAATCCCGGTCAGGGCTTTGGCTGGGGCATTTTCCTGCGAACCGGCTGCCTCAGCTTTTTCGGCCTCCCCCTCGCGCGCAGCGTCATCTTGCGAAGGCACGCCCGAAAAAATCGATCCTGTCGGTCCGCGATCCAAAGGACGATCAAAGGGCTCTTCGACCCGCGCCGCGTCTTCGGTCCGGTCAGCGGCGGGGCCAGATGGCGGGAGTGGCCTCTCGATTTCGCCACCGGCCTCCAAAGGCTCGCTCACCGCCGCCAGACGCGGTTGCTGCGAATGGTCGAGCGCCCCGGCGCGGCAGGTCCCCGCTGTAAGGCCGATGATCGCGGCAGATGAAAGGAGCAGCGCCAGGACTGCCACCCCGGCGAAACGGCTGCTCCCGACAGGCGCCTGCATCTTGATATCCTCGATCCGAATTTCACCCAGGCCGTCGCGATGCCCAGCGAATCGCGCCAAACCGGCACCGCTCAAGCCATATTTCATCGTCTCGCTCACACCGGAAATCAACGCACGAACGCGTGTGTTGAAGCACGCGCCAAGTAATCTTTCGCGACGTTGCAAAGCCGCCACATTTTCAGGCCGCCGCATCGTCCAGGCCCGCCTTGGCTGTGCCCCCGAGGATTGCAGGAGCCGCGTCTCCCGGCGCGGGCTGAAAGCCATATTCCTTCATCTTCCGGTAGAGGGTGGACCGGCCGATCCCGAGCTTGCGGGCCATGGCCGACATTTGCCCGCGATAATGGGCAAGCGCGAAGCGGATGATTTCGGCCTCGAGATGGTCGAGCCTATGCACCTCGGCATTTTCATTGAGGAGCGAAAGCACGTTGGGATCGCGCACCTCGACCCGGATGAATTCCTTGTCGCGGGGGGCTTGCAGCGCGACAGGCACGGGCGCGGGCGGGATCCTGACATCGAAACCCTGGACATGGGCGGCGATCTGCGGGAATTCCGCGACGGTCAGCTCATCGCCATCGGCGAGCACCACGGCGCGGAAGACCGCATTTTCCAGTTGGCGGACATTGCCCGGCCAATCATAGGCGGCAAGGAGCGCCTGCGCCTCGGCGCCGAGGCCGCGAATCCTTTTGCCCTCTTCGGCGGCAAAGCGGGCGCAAAAGCGTCTCGCGAGATCGGGAATATCGTCGCGCCGCGCCCTGAGCGGCGGAATGTGAATGGGAAAGACATTCAGCCGGTAATAGAGATCCTCGCGGAAGAGGCCGCGCTTGACGAGTTCGATCAGGTTCTGATTGGTCGCCGAAATCAGCCTGATATCGACCTTGACCGGGCGCTTGCCGCCAATGGAATCGACCTCGCCTTCCTGCAGGGCGCGCAGAAGCTTGACCTGGATCTCCAGCGGCAATTCGCCGATCTCGTCGAGAAAAAGCGTGCCGCCATGCGCCTCGACGAATTTGCCGGGGTGCTTTTCGTTCGCGCCGGTAAAGGCGCCCTTCTCATGCCCGAACAGGATCGACTCGACGAGATTTTCCGGCAAGGCCCCGCAGTTCACCGCGACGAAAGGCTTGCCCCGCCGGTCGGAGGCGCCCTGGATGGCGCGCGCGATTAATTCCTTGCCGACGCCGGACTCGCCTTCGAGGAGCACCGGAATGGCCGATTTCGCCGCCCGCTCGCCAAGCCGGATCACCCTTTCCATATCCGGGCTTGAGCTCGCGAGATCCTTGAACGACAGGCTGCCGGACGCTAGCCGGTTCATCCGCCGGATCTCGTCTTCGAGCGCATCGACCCGCAGCGCATTCTTGATCGAGACTTGCAGCCGCTCAGCGCCGACCGGCTTCACGACGAAATCGATTGCCCCAGCGCGCATGGCGGAAATCACCGCCTCGATCGAGCCATGCGCGGTCTGGACGATTGCGGGAACCCGGCAGCCCGCCGCGCGCATCCGGCCAAGCACGCCCATGCCATCGAGATCGGGC
>DASQCU010000142.1:0-5275 GCA_035634575.1 Beijerinckia sp. | reverse complement strand
GCGCCTCGGCGCCGGGAAGGATCAGCGACAGCCGCTCGGGATCGGAGCGATTGGCCTCGACATGGATGAGCGCGGTTTCCACCGCACGGGTTCGACTGCGCTCGGCCCGGTCGCGCACCACGTTCGCCAGTTCGCCAATCGACAGGAAGCGCTCGTCGTCCGGGCGCGAGAACCATTCGGAAGAGACGCGGCCGACGCGCTCGCCCTTGCTGACATCCACCTTATAGCTGCCGCTCACATCACGGCGGGCTTCCAGAACCTGCATGTTCATGGGATCAGTCTCCAAGACGGGCGCCGAAAGCCTCTCTCTCGGCACTCCACCCGTCACGGAAATCCGGTCCGCACTCTCACTCTATAAGGGGCGTTGCGGGGTCTCCCCGCAGAAGGGGTCGGCAGAGACCAAGGCTCGGCCGCAGGGGAAAGCTTTCCCCTCCCGGTCTATAAGCGCGATTCGTATGCGACACTTAGGGCGGCACTCCGCGACCTAAATGTTTGCAGATTGGGAACGGAGATGGCGTCGCTGAAGGCGAAAATCACACCCTTGCCTACGATGAGGCCAGCCTTGTCGGTGGTATCTCGGTGGTATCTTGCCGCAAAAGCAAAGGCGGCGGCTGAAAAGCCGCCGTGCCAACCCTTTGATTTTCCGATAAAAACTGGAGCGGGCGAAGGGATTCGAACCCTCGACCCCAACCTTGGCAAGGTTGTGCTCTACCCCTGAGCTACACCCGCATCCATCGGCGGCGGAACCGCCATCGCCGCTATATGGCCCAAACCAGTTTCGAATGCAACAGGCTCGTTAGGGAGAAAATCGAATGATTTTCAGCGGCCCGGGGGCGGCCTGAAACATGGGTTGCGATTTATCCCGGGCCGACGCATTTTGGCAGCGCACTGTAATACCAAGGGTCGCGAAAGGCGACCCTTGGTTCCTTTCTCGAATTTCCGCTTTTTCAAGGGGCTAGCGAAAATTCGAGAGTGGCACCACAGGTCATCCTCATGACCTGTGGTATAAGTGTCGCGAGCGCTTTCAGTTGACGGGAAAGATGAATCAATCCAAAGGCTAATCGGATTCCGTTTCGCCCGGATTGCGGTGTGAGACGCTTTGTGAAGGAGAGCGGGAACATGGCGGGAAATTACGGCCAAGGCGTCGAGCCGCAAAAGCCGCAAGCGGCGGCCGGCCCGAGCGATACGCCTCTCATCAAAGATACGACCACAGCGACATTTGGCCCCGATGTCATTGCGCAATCGGCGCGCCAGCCGGTGCTCGTCGATTTCTGGGCGCCCTGGTGTGAACCCTGCAAACAGCTGACGCCGGTCCTCGAAAAAGTCGTGAAATCGGCCGGCGGCAAGGTCAAGCTCGTCAAGATGAACATCGACGAGCATCCGCAGATTCCGGGGCGGCTCGGCGTGCGCTCGATTCCCGCGGTCATCGCGTTCAATCGTTCGCAACCTGTGGACGGGTTCATGGGCGCATTGCCGGAGAGCCAGATTCGCGGTTTCATCGAGCGGCTGGTTGGTCCGCTTGAAGGGGGCGACGATCTTGTGGCCGAAGCCGAGGCGCTGCTCGCGGAAGGCGATGCTGTCGGCGCGGCGGAAATTTTTGCGGCGGCCCTGAAGGAGGATCCCACCCATCTTCCGGCGGTTGCCGGTCTCGCCAGGGCTTTCCTCGCCGCCGGCCAGCCGGAAAGCGCAAAGAAGATTCTTGCCTCCGTGCCCGCGAGCGGCGAGCGCGATACCGCCATTCTTGCGGCCAAAGCCGCTGTCGAACTCGCCGAACAGGCCGCTTCCGTCGGTGAATTTTCTGAGCTCACCGCAAAAATCGCCGCCGATCCCGCCGATTATCAGGCGCGTTTCGATTATGCGATTGCGCTCAACGCGCAAGGAAACCGCGAGGAGGCGGCCAATGCCTTGCTCGATATCGTCAAGCGCGACCGCAACTGGAACGAGGATGGCGCGCGCAAGCAATTGCTGCAATTTTTCGAGGCTTGGGGTCCGATGGACCCGGCGACCATCGCGGCGCGAAAGAGGCTTTCGTCGCTTTTATTTGCATGAGTGAGGCTGTCGGACCGCCGGCCTGATCGGACCGATCATTGATTCGCTATGGATCGATTGCCGAGCACGGTCAAGCTTGCTTAGGGCGCTAAGACAGAGCATCGTGGGAGGCGCGGGTTCCGGGCCGGAAGTTCCGCCAAAAAGGGCACTAGAAAGCTGAAGGCCTGTCCGATTCAAAGAAAACTTCGGTGCGTTCGGTCGAGTTGCGTGCGGCACGAAGCAGTCGCCGGGTGAATTGGTGACTATTCAGAATGGAGGATGGCCATGGTTGTGGAACCCGTTCCTTCGCCCAAGACTGATAAGCCTAAGATCGCGCTGATCCTGCAGGGCGGCGGCGCCCTTGGAGCCTATCACATCGGGGCCTATCAGGCTCTCGCCGAACATGATCTGCATCCTGACTGGGTGTCCGGCATATCCATTGGTGCGATCAATTCGGCGATCATCGCGGGCAATCGCCCGGAAGATCGCGTCGCCACCCTCGATGCGCTATGGGAGGCGATTTCCTGGCCGGATTTTGTGCCGGGCGGCGGGCTGATGGCTCCCCTTGGGATCTTTCACAATATGGCGAGCAATGCCGAGGCGCTTGCTTTCGGTCAGCCTAATTTCTTTGCGCCGCGCCCGATCAACCCTTACCTCGTGCCCTCTGCGCCGCCCCAGAACGTCAGTTTTTATGACACGACGCCAATGCTCTTCACGCTTCGCCGTTATGCCGATTTCGACCTGATCAATTCGAAGATCACGCGACTGAGCCTGGGCGCGACCAATATCAGCACCGGGGAGCTGGAGTTCTTCGACAATAACGTGACCACGATTACGCCCGAGCATGTTCTGGCAAGCGGTTCCCTCCCGCCGGGTTTCCCGGCGACGGAAGTCGGCGCGGAGCTTTACTGGGATGGCGGCTGCGTGTCGAATACGCCGCTCGAAGCCGTGATCGAGGATCCGCATCCCGGGCATCTCGTCATATTCATGATCGACCTGTGGAACGCGGCCGGAAAGCCGCCAACGAACATGAATGATGTCGCCTGGCGCTCCAAGCAGATCCAATATGCGAGCCGGACCTCGGGTCACATCAAGGCGGCGGCGAACAAGGTCAATTTACGGCATGCCATGCGCCTCTTGAAATCTGCCGGCGTGGCGGAAGCCGCGGGCGTGCCGGATGATCCTGCCCTGGCTGGCAGCCGCCTCGATATTGTTCACATCATCTATAGTCCCGGGCCTGATCAGATCCCGAACAGCGACGCGGAGTTTTCACGCAGTTCGATCACTGAGCGCCGGGAAGCAGGCTATCTCGACATGAAAGCCGCGCTTGCGGACGAGCCTTGGCATCGCCGGGAGATGCTGCCGCATCTTGGCGTTGTGGTCCATCGAGTGGAACAGCGGAAAGTGACCACCTTGCTTGAGCCGCCGCATCTGCACCCAGTGGCGGATCGCCTTGTACCCTCGGCGGTCGCTTGAGTTTCGCGACTGGCAAAAATTTGTGATTAACATACCCTGAATTCGAAGGAATTCAGGGTTCCTTTCCAGTAAATCGCTTACGCGAGAGCGACGGCGGTATGCCAATGGTCATAAAGAATGATCGTTGGCGGAGATTGATTTTCTGCGGGCCGAAGGTCAGCGGCCTTTGAAACAGGTTCTGGGCCTCGGCCAAAATCCAGGAAAAGAAGCATGGTTCGCTCGCTGCAACCCATTGTATACTTGATTTGAGAACTGGGGCGACGAGGAGCAGCGAGGACTTTCAGACCATGAGCATGAACCATACCTATCGCAGCCCAAGCGAATTGCCGGCCATAATGCCGGTTTTCCCTTTGACCGGCGTGCTTTTGCTGCCGCGCGGCCAGTTGCCGCTCAATATTTTTGAGCCGCGCTATCTCGCCATGGTCGATGACGCGCTCAGGACCGACCGTATTATCGGCATGATCCAGCCCGATCCCGAAAAGCCTGGCACGCAATATACGCCGGGGCTCTTTTCGGTGGGTTGCGCTGGCCGCATCACCCAGCTCGCCGAAACCGGGGATGGCCGCTACCTTCTCACCTTGACCGGCATAGCGCGGTTCAAAATCGTCGAGGAAGTTGCGGTGGTCACGCCCTATCGGCAGGCCAGGGTCGATTTTTCGCCTTTCACGGTGGATTTCAGTCCTCGCGCCGGTGAGGAAGCGGTGGACCGGGACGCGGTTTTGCGCACCCTGAGCGAATTCGCCGAGAGCAATAATCTCCAGATCGAGTGGAAAAGCATTCACGAGGCGCCGAACGAGGCCCTTGTCAACGCGCTCTCGATGATGAGTCCCTTTGGACCCAAGGAGAAGCAGGCGCTTCTCGAAGCTCAGGATCTCAAAAGCCGCGCCGATGTTCTCGTCGCGATCACCGAGTTTGAACTCGCGCGCGGCAAGAGTGAATCCGCGCATCTGCAGTAGAGATGGACGTGAAACCTATGACGGACAGGGAACAAAATCATCCCGGAGAAAGCGCGAGCGAACCGTCGCGAATCGACCCGAGGCTCCTCGAAATCCTGGTTTGCCCGCTGTCGAAGACGGTGCTCGAATATGACGCGGTCAATCAGGAATTGATTTCGCGCGCCGCCAAGCTCGCCTATCCGATTCGTGACGGCATTCCGATCATGCTGCCGGAGGAAGCTCGCCCAATCGAGGATTGACATCATCTCCGATTGCCTTGAACTGTGCGGCTGTTTTCCCTCAAAAAATGGCGGCCGAGCCCTTCGGTGAGGGTCAAGCTGCCGTCTGGGGTCCTTCATGTCCGCTGCCGCTGTCGCCGAACTTTTGACCCTCCTCGACCTCGAACGAATCGAGAAGGATATTTTTCGCGGGCATAGCCCGCAGGTAGGCTGGCAGCGTGTCTTTGGCGGTCTCGTTGTGGCGCAGGCGCTTGTTGCCGCGGCCCGGACGGTGGAGGGCAGGACGCCGCATTCCTTGCATTGTTATTTTCTTTTGCCCGGCGATCCCGCCGCACCCATCGTCTATGAAATCGACCGGTTGCGCGATGGCGCTAGCTTTGCCACGCGGCGATGCGTTGCGATCCAGCATGGGCGGGCGATTTTCTCCCTCGCGGCATCGTTTCAGATCGAGGAAGACGGCTTCGAACATGCCTTTGTCATGCCGGAGGTACCGCAACCCGAAAGCCTGCCGAGCGAGAGCGCGATGGTTGAACGTTTCGGCGGGCAGATGCCAAAGCCCATCCGGGCCTGGTTTGAGCGCGACCGCCCGATCGAGAC
>DASQCU010000141.1:0-3626 GCA_035634575.1 Beijerinckia sp. | reverse complement strand
AAAGATCATCCCCGCCGGGGTTTATGCGGGAATCAAGGACAAGATCATCGCCAAGCAGAAGTGAGAAACAGCTACGCGTCATTTCCGAAAAGTGGAGGCCGGTTTTCGGATAAAAATGATGCGAAAACAAATGGATCTAAGCAGGATTTCGTTGGCGAACCAACGAAATCCTGCTTAGGAATTCAGGTCTCTTTTCAACAGATCGTTTCATCCGAGAGCATGGGGGGCAAGGATATGGGCGAGCAGCAAAGGCGCCGACCCGCATCCACTGTCGATCCGGAAGATGTGGCGCGCTTCGACCGGGTGGGCGCCGATTGGTGGAATCCGCACGGCCCCATGCGGGCTTTGCACAAATTCAATCCGGCCCGGTTGAGCTACCTCCGCGATCTCCTGTGCCGGCACTTTCCGGCAGGCAGAAATCCGCGTGACCGGCATGCGGCCGAGCCCCTGCGCGGCCTTTCCATCCTCGACATAGGTTGTGGCGCGGGGCTTCTCTCGGAACCGTTGGCTCGGCTTGGCGCGACCATGACTTCGATCGACCCGGCTGCCCGTAACATCGAGGTCGCGCAGGATCATGCGACGAAGGCTGGGCTCACAATCGATTATCGCTGCACGACGGCGGAGGAGCTTATCGGCGAGGGCAGGCTGTTCGATGTCGTGCTTACGATGGAAGTGATCGAGCACGTGAGCGATGTGCCGAGTTTTCTAAGGCATGCCGCCGCCATGGTCCGCCCAGGCGGATTGCTTGTCGCCGCGACCTTGAACCGGACTGTCAAAAGCTTCGCCCTGGCGATTGTCGGCGCCGAATATGTGCTGCGCTGGGTGCCGAGGGGCACACATAGCTGGCGTCAATTCGTGACGCCGCAAGAATTGATCGTGGCGCTGCGACAGGGTGGTCTCGAAATCCTCGATCAGACGGGCGTCACCTATGATCCGGTTGCCGATAAATGGCGCCTGTCGCACGATATGGATGTCAATTACATGATCGCCGCGCGCCGGCCGGGTTAGGGACCCATCGCCTTCTCAAGGGGTCGCGCCAGGCTTGCCGAAATCAGCGAACAAGTCGTTATATTGGTCGCGCAGAAGGTTTTTCTGGACCTTGCCCATGGTATTGCGTGGCAGCGCGTCCACAAAGATCACCCGTTTTGGCAATTTGAACTTGGCGAGGCGGCCATCGAGCGCCGCGTGGACGGCTGTCTCGGTCAAGCTCGCGCTGGGGCGCAGGACGGCAACCGCCACCACCCCCTCGCCGAAATCTTGATGCGGCAGACCGATGACCGCGCTTTCAAGGACGCCCGGTATGGCGTCGATCTCGCTCTCCACTTCCTTGGGATAGACATTGAACCCGCCGGTGATGATCAGATCCTTGGCCCGGCCGACAATATGCACATAGCCTCTGGCGTCGGTCTTGGCCAAGTCACCCGTAATGAAGAATCCGTCGCTTCGAAATTCCGCGGCGGTCTTTTCGGGATTACGCCAATAGCCCTTGAAAACATTGGGACCTTTGACTTCGAGGACGCCAATTTCATCTGGCCCGAGGATGTTCCCAGTCTCCGGGTCGGCGACGCGCAGGTCGATGCCGGGCAAAGCCATGCCGACGGTTCCGGCAATGCGCTCGCCTTGATAGGGGTTCGATGTCGTCATATTGGTTTCCGTCATGCCATATCGTTCGAGAATGGCGTGACCGGTCCGTTCCTGCCACTGGCGGTGGGTTTCGGCGAGCAAGGGTGCGGAACCAGAGATGAAAAGGCGCATGTGGCCCGCCGTCCGCACTGACAGATCCGCGTGCTGTAGCAGGCGCGTATAGAAGGTTGGCACTCCCATCATCGAGGTGGCTTTGGGCATATGCCGCAACATTTCGTCCGCATCGAATCGTGGCATGAAGATCAGTTTGCCGCCGCTTAGAAGAATGGTGTTGACGGCAACGAACAACCCATGCGTGTGATAGATCGGAAGCGCGTGCAGCAGGACATCGGACGCAGTAAATCGCCAAAAATCCACGAGGACCTCGGCATTCGAGGCGAGATTATCATGCGTGAGCATGGCGCCCTTGGAGCGGCCCGTGGTCCCGGACGTATAAAGAATTGCTGCCAGATCGTCAGGCGCGCGGCCTACATCCATGAAATCGCTGGCATTGCCCTCGGTTCTGGCAGTCAGTGATCCGGCCCCATTGGCGCCAAGAGTCTCGACCGATTGCACGCCCGCAGCAATCGCAATCTCTTCGATCGCTCCCTGTTTCGCTGGATCGCAGACAATAATTTTCGGCTCCGCATCGCCGAGAAAATAGGAGAGCTCAGTGAGCGTATAGGCCGTATTGAGCGGCAGGAAGATTGCGCCAGCCCGGATCGTGCCGAGATAGAGCATGAGCGCCTGCGCCGATTTCTCCACCTGGACGGCGACGCGATCGCCCGGTTCGACGCCAAGTTCGATCAGCGCAGCTGCGTAACGCGCCGATATCGACAGAACGTCCGCATAGGTCCACCGGACCTGGCCATCGGGCGTTTCCAGAAAAACGCTCGTCTCCTGCGCCGCGATCCGGTCGCGGATTTTCTGAAAGAGATGATTTGTCATCGCAAGCTTGATCTTGCGCTCCGGCGGGTATCGCGAAGCTCCTGCGACTTATGTCGGCAAACCCGCTTTCTTGTCCAGAACGAAATCGGCCCCGACAGAATCGCGCTTTTTCTTATCCCTTTGATTTTATGTCATATACGGTCTTGCGCTTCGTTCAGAGACATGCGAAGGGCGGCTTCGACCCGTTTCACGACCTCCTGCCAATCACCGCGTTGATTTTGCCGGAAGAGCCGCATCGTCGGATACCAGGGCGAATCCTCGCGTTCGAGCAGCCAGCGCCAGTCAGGCACCTGCTTCAAGAGCACCCAAACCGGCCGGCCCAAAGCGCCGGCGAGGTGGGCGATCGAGGTATCGCAGGTAATGATCAGATCGAGGTTCTGCATGGCCGCCGCCGTATCGATGAAGGCGTCAGGGCCGGCGTCGAAATCTTCTCCCAAGGTTTCGATTTGAAACGGGGCGTCATCGCCAAACTCGCTTAGGCCGTCCACTTTCTGAATGCTGATCAGGCGAAGGCCCTTGATCTTTGCGAGTGGCGCGAAGGCGCCGAGCGGGATCGAGCGGGCAGGGTCGGCGTTGAGATTGGGGCTTCCGTGCCAGCAGAGGCCAATCCGAAATCCATGGTTGCCGATACGCCCCGCCCATTTGCTGATCAGGTGGCCTGCCGCCTGCAGATAGGCTGGTCGTGCGGGGATGGTGTCGAGTCGGGTCTTGATAGCCCGGGGCAGGGAGGAAAGGGCGATCTGGCTATCGAAGCTTTCGTTGGCTTCGAAATGGTCGGTAATGCGGATCGGCGCATCGAGTCCGGCCAGAAGCCGCTGCATTCGCCTGCGGCAGAAGAAAGTCACCTTGACGCCAGCCTCGGCGAGAAGCGGCAGATAGCGGGAAAATTGGATCGCATCGCCGAGACCCTGCTCGTCGAAGACGATGATCCTTTCGCCTGGAACAATCTGGCCGGACCATTCGGGAACTGCAAGATCGAGCTCCGCCTTTGGGGTTTGCCCCGCGATCCAGCGAAATTCATAGCCTTCGAGACCATTCTCGAAATCGCCGCGCAA
>DASQCU010000140.1:0-6902 GCA_035634575.1 Beijerinckia sp. | reverse complement strand
GCACCCGACGAGCGATAAGTGTCGATGCGGCAATCCGATTCCTTCACGTCGATCTCGATCTTGTCATCGATCACCGGATAGACCCACACGGACGCAAAGCTCGTATGCCGCCGCGCGTTCGAATCGAAGGGCGAGATGCGCACCAGCCGATGAACGCCCGATTCGGTCTTGGCCCAGCCATGCGCATTATGGCCTTTGACGAGAAGGGTCGCCGATTTGATGCCAGCCTCTTCGCCAGACGTCTCCTCGATGACCTCGACCTTGAATTTGCGCCGTTCAGCCCAGCGCGCATACATGCGGAAGAGCATCCGCGCCCAATCGCAGCTCTCAGTCCCGCCAGCGCCGGAATGAACCTCGATATAGGTATCATTGGCATCGACCTCGCCCGAGAGCAATGCCTCGATCTGGCGGCGTTCGGCCTCAAGCTTCAGATCCTTGAGCTGTTCGATTCCTTCCTTCTCGGCTCCCTCGTCTCCTTCGGCTTCGGCGAGTTCGATGAGGGTCACAGCATCGTCGAGTTCGCCCTCGAAACGGTTGATGGAGCCTAATCTCTCATCGAGATCGGTGCGCTCGCGCATGATTTTCTGCGCGGCCTCGGCATCGTTCCAGAGGTTTGGATCTTCGACTTTGGCGTTCAGTTCGGCAAGGCGGCGGGTTGAGGCATCGACGTCAAAGATGCCTCCTCAGCAATCCCATGGATTGCTTGATCGTTTCGACGAGCGCTTCGGCTTCGGCGCGCATAGGTGCTTTCTCAGATGGGGATTAAGGCGACAGGTGCGTCGCAGGTCACGCTCAACATAGGGTCACCAAACGCTGATGTAAACGGGGGCCCTGAGCGCGGCAAGATGACATCCAATTATGCATGAGGCGCTGCTTGCTCTGCTGGTAAATTTTTTGTGAACAGCTCAGACGCGAATCAACTTTATTTGCGCTGTAAGCCCTCCGCAGCCACGAAACGGCTACGTTTCAGGCCGAGACTGGCACAGGGTCGCTTTATACCGCCCGTTCCTCCCATGAAAGACCTGCCAAAGTCCGCAATCACCCTGTCAAGTGCCCTCCGAACCGATTTGTGCAGCGCGCCAAAGGGTCGCAGCCGCCTAGCTTGCGCTGGCCCCCGCATTGCAGCATTCGGATTCAGTTTGACCCCGCGGATGGGCATCGTCCGCGCGACCCACCAGGTCGCTTCGATCAGGAGATCGTAACAGAACCCCTCGGTAGAGAAGGAACTCTTCTTTGTGACTTTCCAGAATGCCTCGACACTCGCGCAGCGCTCGTCCTTTCGCAGCCCATGCGCGGACAAACACCAATTCATGGACAAAACGACGCCAATAGGAGCTCGGGACAGCCTCTCCCTTGCGGCGCTCGATGCCCTCCCTGACACCGTCCGCCGACCAAATTTCGATGTCACCCGCCTTCAACCTGGGATCTTGCACCTTGGATGCGGCGCCTTTCATCGCGCTCATCAGGCTGTTGTCACGCAGCGCGCCATTGAAGCTGGCGGCAAGGAGGCCCTCTCCTGGGGCATTGCCTCGGCAAGCCTCATGCGTCCGACGACGCCGGATACTTTGGCTCAGCAAGATGGTCTCTATACGGTTCTCGAACGCGGAAGCTCGGGGACCAAGGCCGAAGTGGTCGGCAGCCTGACCGAAGCTTTCTATGCGCCTGAGGACGAACGCGGTCTCCCCCAGCGCCTTGCTGACCCATCCACTCGGATCGTCACCCTGACCGTGACCGCCGGAGGCTATTCGCTCGAATCGGCCAGCGGGCGACTGCAAGCCGATCATCCGGACATCCAACATGATCTGGAGGCGGAACGGCCTAAAACGGTCATCGGAACCCTCGTCCACGGGCTGGACGGCGTTCGCCAATCAGGTCATCAACCGCCCGTGGTGATGAGCTGCGATAATCTCAGCTCCAATGGAAGCACGATCCGTCAGGCTGTGATCGATTGCGCCGCGCTTAAAAACGACAAGCTCGCCGCCTGGATCGAAAATAGCGTTCAATTCCCGAATACGATGGTCGATCGGATCGTGCCCGCCACAACCGACGAAGATCGCAAGGCGGCACGCGAGGCGCTCGGCTTCGAGGACGCGGCACCGGTTTCGGCCGAGCCCTACCTCCAATGGGTCATCGAGGATTTCGATGGCGAACGGCCACGCTGGGAAGCTGGCGGTGCCGAGCTCGTCGGCAATGTCGAGCCTTGGGAAATGACCAAGCTGCGTCTGCTCAATGGCACTCACATGGTGCTTGCCTATCTCGGCGGCCTCGCTGACCTTGGCACGATTTCCGAGGTCACCAACGATCCTTTGCTCTCCGCTTTCGCGCTGCGTTTCATGCTCGAGGAACAGGCGCCAACGTTGCCCTCAAGCTGCCCAGACCCGGAACGCTACGCGAAGCTTCTGCTCAAGCGGTGGCGCAATCCCGCCCTTCGCGACGACGTGCGCCGGATCGGCAGGAACGGTTCCGAGAAACTCGCCATGCGGATCTTGCGTCCGCTTAGCGAAAATCTCCGGGCGGGCCGGCCTTCCCCGTGCTCGATCCTGGCTATTGCCGGCTGGATTAGATGGTTCGCCTTGCGCGACACCTCCGGCACGAAGGTAAAGCTCAACGATCCACTCGCAGCGCAATTCAGGGATCTTTGCGAGGAGGTTGGTGAGGATCACCCTCGTCTTGCCAAGGCTTTCTTGAGCATAGAGGGCGTGTTCGGCCCCGAACTTCCGCATCATGAAGAACTCGTCGCAGAACTGGGCCGCGCCCTCTCCGACCTGCATCTTTATGATTTGCGCAGCGTCATCGCCGCGCGTTTGAATTAACGCTCCGATTCGGGCCCGTTCGAGAAATATCGGATGGGCCCGAATTTTTGCCTTTGCGCTGCCCCACAAGCCCCTCGTGGTTCGAGCCTCCCGCGACGGGGCTCCTTCACCAATGAGGCTTTGAGTAGTGGCTTGCACTGCCGCAGCATCAACTCACAAACGCGCTTCTCTCGCACGCAACTCTTACTGCTTCGTCTCGATTGCATCTTTGCGCAAGAGACCGGCGACAAAGTGCAGATCCTCGACAATCATCAAAGCCTTTTCATACATCTCGTCGGTCGGTCCGAGCAGGTCCGGGACCATAATGACCCGCATGCCTGCGGCATGAGCTGCCCTTACGCCATTGTACGAATCTTCGAGCACGAGGCAGCGGTCAGGCGGCGTCTTCAGACTTTCCGCGGCGCGCAGAAAAGGATCGGGATTAGGTTTGCCGCGCGCAACGTCGTCTCGTGTAACGATCGTGTCGAATCGGTCGCGAATGCCGATGAGTTCGAGATGATGATCCGCTTTGAGACGGCTCGATGAGGTCGCAACCGCCTTGCTGATTCCCTGCTCTTCAAGAACAAGAAGCAATTCCTGAACACCCGCTTTCAACTGCAAGCGCCCTGCCTCGACCATTTTCGCAAGATGTCGATCAGACGTCGCGAAATAAGCGTCGAGCGGAAAATTCTTGCCAAATTTTTCGACCACCAGGGCACGGCAGTGATCCATAGGGACGCCGATCATCAATTGGCAAAAGGAAAATGGCATTTCATAGCCCATTTCCGTCCCGGCGCTCGCGAGCGCGCTCATGGCAAGGCTCTCCGTATCGATGAGAAGACCATCCATGTCGAAAATGACGGAATCGACCGAAAGCCCGATCTGCGTCGATGTACTCATTTGCTAAGACCCTTATTCTTATGGGGATCAGAGGCGCGGCTCAAAACCGGCGTGAGGCGGGCCCGTTGAACCCACGAAAACAACCGGCAAGCGCGCCAGTCTTAAAAGTCTGGATCAACTGGGCTCTGATCTAAGGAGCTTGTACAGCAGCCGTCTCGAAGGATGAGGGGGGGAGGCCTGTCACAGGCTCTCAGCGGCGAGGATCTAAAAGACAATGCCCTAATAGAGCCCCCCGGTCCCCGTCCCGACCAGGCGATCGGCATCGGGGTTGACGGTCTGCGCACGGGGCGCCGCGTCGCTCGCAGCATAGGTGTCAGGCGGCGCGGTGCCAGGCTTGAAGGCCTCGAGAATCGAGCTCGACCCCGTTGACCTCACGCCGGATCTCGCATCGACCGAGATCAGCTTGATGCCGGGCGGCACGCGGAAGGGCACATCGGGCTTGTCCTTCAGGGCCATTTTCATGAAATCGCGGAAGATCGGCGCGGTATATTGGGCGGCCTGCGCCGAATCGCCCAAGGAACGCGGCTGGTCATAGCCCATGAACACGCCGACGGTCAGATCGGGCGAGAAGCCGACGAACCACAAATCCTTGGCGTCATTCGTCGTGCCGGTCTTGCCTGCGAGATGCTTGCCGACCTCCTTGATCGCCTGCCCCGTCCCGCGCTGGATCACGCCTTCCATGATCGAGGTAATCTGATAGGCGGTCAGAGGGTCGAGCACCTGCTCGCGCTTGTCGATCAGCCTGGGTTCGGGCTGATTGTCCCATTTCGCGGCATCGCAGCCTTCGCAGATCCGCTCATCGTGCCGATAGATCGTATGGCCGTAGCGATCCTGGATACGGTCGATCAAGGTCGATTTGATCCTTTTGCCGCCATTGGCGAGCATGGAATAGGCCGTCGTCATACGCCGCAAGGTCGTCTCGCCGGCGCCGAGCGACATGGAGAGATAAGGCGGCAGATCGTCGTAAATACCGAAGCGCTTTGCATATTCGGCAATGAGCGGCATGCCGACATCACGCGCGAGCCGCACGGTCATCTGGTTGATCGAATGTTCGACGCCATAGCGCAAAGTATGCGGACCGCTCGACTTGCCTTCGAAATTCTCCGGCCGCCAGACCCCAAGGCCCGCGCCCAGATCGATTTCGATCGGCGCGTCGAGCACGATCGAGGATGGCGTATAGCCATTGTCGAGCGCGGTGGCATAGACGAAGGGCTTGAAGGAAGAGCCCGGCTGCCGCAATGCCTGGGTCGCGCGGTTGAACTCCGATTGATCGAACGAGAAACCGCCGACCATGGCGAAGATGCGCCCCGTATAGGGGTCCATCGCCATGATCGCCCCACTGACCTCGGGGATCTGGCGCAGCCTGTATTGCCCCGGCCGCCCGTCGATCGGGTCGGCATAGATCACATCGCCGGGAATGAGGGAGGCGCGGGTCCCAAGCCCCCTTGTCCAATGAAGCCCGACGGGGACAAGCGTGCCGGACTCCCGTTCACGCACGATCTCGCCGGATTTCTCCCGCTTCGGCTGCAGGCCTATGCGGGCACCCGATTCGCTTGCGTCGAGCACGACAGCAAGCCGCCAGGGCGCCACATCGCCGAGGGCCGGAACATCGGCAAGCGCAATGCCCCAGTCCTGGCTGATGTCGATATGGCGCATGGGGCCGCGAAACCCATGCGCTTCATCATAGCGCACGAGGCCATCGACCAGAGCACGGCGGGCAATGAGCTGCACTTTCGGGTCGAGCGTGGTGCGAACCGAAAGCCCGCCCTCATAGAGCTTCTTTTCGCCATAGCGTTCGCCGAGTTCGCGGCGGACCTCTTCGGCGAAGAAACCGGCTGCATAGGTATTGGGCGAGAGCACGCGCGGATTGACGCCGAGCGGCTCGGCCTTGGCCTTTTCGCCATCGGCGCGCGAGACATAGCCATTATCGACCATGCGATCGATGACCCAATTGCGGCGCTCGATCGCCCGCTCACGTTTCTGGAACGGATGATAATTATTGGGTGCCTTGGGCAAAGCGGCGAGATAGGCGGCCTGGGCGATTGTCAGCTCATGAACCGATTTGTCGAAATAGTTCAAGGCCGCGGCGGCGACGCCATAATTGCCAAGTCCCAGGTAGATCTCGTTCAGATAAAGTTCGAGAATTCTTTCCTTGGAATAGGCTCCCTCGATCCGGAACGCGAGAAGCGCCTCGCGGATCTTGCGCTCGAAGGAGCGCTCATTCGTGAGAAGGAAGTTCTTGGCGACCTGCTGGGTGATGGTCGAGGCGCCCTGCACATGCCGGCCGCCCTCGACGAGGACCATTGCCGCACGAAGAATGCCTTCCGGATCGACGCCATTATGAGTGTAGAAATTCTTGTCCTCGGCGGAAATGAAAGCATGTTTGACGAGCGGCGGAATGGCCGCGCTCGGCAAATAGAGACGCCGTTCATGCGCATATTCGGCCAGCAGCGATCCATCGCTTGCGTGGACGCGCGTCATGACCGGAGGCTCATAATTCTTGAGCTGGGTGTAATCGGGCAGATCCCGCTCGAAATTCCAGATCAGAAGCCCCGCTGCGCAGGCCGCGACGACGAAAATAATCGCGCCTGTCGCAAAGATGAAACCGAGGAAACGGGCGATGAGCCGCATCGAAAAGGGCCTCTTAAATTCGCATTTCGATCGGAGATCGGTCTTTAAATTCGTGCTGAATTTTTCAGACTAACCGTGATCGCATATGTCCGGCGAAGCAATCACGCTTAAAATTCCTTGATTCGGCATCATGTTCTTCCGAAAAACCCGCCGCCACTTTGTGATCCACAAGATCTCGCACCAAGGCCCAGAAGCGGCCCTTTGTGCCAGACCAGAATTTGCGGTCTCCACTTAAGTCCGCGATCTGAATGTCTGCGTGATCCAAGTGGCGACCCAGACGCAGCTTCGTCACCTTCTCGTGCGGCGCTTTTATGTTAATAGTTTGTCAAGCATCCTGGAGCCAAGCTTTAATCGCCCATTCTCCACCGTTATAGCTCTAATGTGACACCCCTGCCACATCGGCGTTCGAGCCGTGCGGCGGCGATTGCCCGGCAGGCAGCTCCTCTTCCATACCAGAGGAGTCCGATTGACCGGCCCGGCGGGCGGCAAAGAAAGCCTCGATCGCCTCGGCGACCCGATTTGCGGTCTTATCGCGCCATTCGGGGGAAGACAGGGCCAACCCATCCTTCTCATTGGAAA
>DASQCU010000139.1:0-3003 GCA_035634575.1 Beijerinckia sp. | reverse complement strand
TTAGAGATCCTTTCCATCGTCGCAGTGAAGTATTTCAGGCGCGTCGACAGCTACAATTTCTTTAAACCAGCGTCCATCGTCCAAGACAACAAAAACCATGCTATCCTGGGTTTCGTACCTTGATGCGGACACCCTAAATGGGCCATAAATTCGGCCACGTTCAAATCGCTGGGAGAATACGAAGGACCCATCGAGTGAACATTGTCTCTGGACGTTTCCGATCCGGCCCCACGTCTTCGGGTCATTAATAAAAGCAAATGCTAGACTACCATGTGGGGGGCTTTTCAATCGCCGTACCCCCAAAGCTTCATTTATTTTCTTATCATCCCAAAGGCAGGGTTCTGTCACACTATCGTGCGCATAATCACGAGAAGTCGCGGCATTGTCCCCTTCATTTTTATCTTTTGGAAACCCAATCATAATTCCGGGATTGCGCAGCCAGATGACGTATGCCGCGTCGGTCCAAGTAAATCCGGCACCTAGTTTTTGATCTTTCACGCTATTAGAAGCAGAACTGTTCACGGGAGGGGTTACTGGAGCCCCCAACTGCTTAGCGTGATTATTTGCCGCAATAATAAAAGGTGGATACACGCTTATAGGCCAAAAATACCATGCCCCAAATACGACGGAAGAAACGCCAGAAATAATCATTCCAATCAGCGGGATCATGCGCATACTCGCGGGTGACTCAGCTTTGCTGAAAAGCAACAGCCCAATAGCGACAAGCATGACCGTTGGACCAAACCGAATGAGTACCTCGCCAGCTTCGACCCCGAAGATCGGATTCAGCATGTGCAAAATCCGATCGTAAAAATAGCTCTTAAGAATTTCTTTAAAGAATCCGGCCCATCCGCCTCCCAAGATAAAGAGGGCCAGAGCCACCAGAGCTTTGATGGGTTTTTCCATACCCATATCACCGATTCGCTGCGTGCTTCTGCGCAACGGTATAGGTCACGATATGGGGTGAATCCAGCGCTCGCTCAGTCGCTCGCAGCGGGCCCGACCCGCTCAGCAGAAAATTTCATCTTCTAAAACTGAGACGCCATCCGTAAAGCTTGATGTTGACAGGAACATATAATGAACATATAATAAACATTATTCAATTCGGGCAGAACGATGAATATTCTCAAAGACACTGCCGAGCTCCTGTCGCTCGCCACTTTTCTCGTCTTGATCGCCCTTGTCGCGCATGCCCTTGGCAGCGTTTGAACATCTGTTGAGAACTTTTGAGGGCAGCTTCAGATGTCTTCTTCCGGGCTATAGGATGGCGCCCGAGACGTGAGGAGTGGAACATTGAGCGACATGGAATCCGAGACCGCTGGGCTCGATCATAAAGCCGCGAGCCATGTCCTGCGTGATGTCGGTTTCGTGCATCTGCATGTTCACAGCTCCTATTCCTTGCGCGAAGGAGCTATCTCCATCGCAAAGCTCGCGAAACTTGCCGCTGCCGATTCCATGCCGGCGCTTGCCATCACGGATACGAACAATCTCTTTGGCGCCTTGGAATTTTCTGAAAAGCTTTCCAAGGAAGGGGTACAGCCAGTCGCAGGCCTCCAGATCACGCTCGATTTTGGCGACGGCGCCGCAATGGCGCCGCGCGGCGAGGAAAGCGGGGCGGGGCGTGCCAACCTCGTGCTGCTCGCGCAAGACGCGGCCGGTTATGGCAATTTGATGTATATCGCCTCACGGGCTTGGCTTGATCCCGAGCCCGGCAATCCGCCGCATGTGCGACTTCAAAGGCTTGAAGGCCGCACCCAGGGGCTCATTGCCTTGTCAGGGGGGCCTAGCGGGCCGCTCGATCGCGCTTTCGCCGGAGGTCGCCCGGAGATCGGGTCTGCACGGGCGGAGTGTCTCGCGCGGCTTTTCGAAAATCGTTTCTACATCGAAATCCAGCGGCACGGCTTGCCAAGCGAGCGCGAGATCGAGCCAAGACTTCTCGATCTTGCCTATCGTTCCTCGCTTCCCCTCGTTGCCGCCAACGAGGCATTCTTTGCTGCGGCCTCGGATTATGAAGCACATGATGCGTTGATCTGCATTGCCGAAGGCACGGTCATTGGCGATGGTGCCCGCCGCCAGCTGACGCCCGAGCATCGTTTCAAGACAAGGGCTGAAATGATCGCGCTTTTCGCCGATCTGCCGGAAGCCACGCGCAATAGCGTCGAAATCGCCATGCGTTGCGCCTACCGGCCTCTAACACGCAAACCCATTCTGCCGCGTTTTGGCGACGGCTCCGTGGCCGCGGACGAGGCCGAAGAACTCAAGGTTCAGGCCGAACAGGGACTTGCCGCGCGCCTTGCCGCGCATGGCACGGCTCCCGGCTTTTCGGCCGAGGATTATCGGGCACGTCTCGCCTTCGAGCTCGATGTGATCGTGAAGATGAAATTCCCCGGCTATTTCCTGATTGTCTCGGATTTCATCAAATATGCGAAGTCGCAGGACATACCCGTCGGGCCGGGGCGCGGATCGGGCGCCGGATCGCTTGTCGCCTATGCCTTGACGATCACCGATCTCGATCCGATCCGCTTCGGACTTTTGTTCGAACGCTTTCTCAATCCCGAGCGCGTTTCTATGCCGGATTTCGACATAGATTTCTGCCAGGATCGCCGCGACGAAGTGATCCGCTATGTTCGCAGCCGCTATGGCGATGACAAGGTCGCGCAGATCATTACATTCGGCTCTTTTCTCGCGCGTGGCGTCATGCGCAATGTCGGCCGCGTGCTCGAAATGCCGCTCGGTCAGGTCGATAAATTGGCGAAACTTGTGCCGCAGAATCCGGCCGCGCCGGTCAGCCTCAAACAGGCAGTCGACTCCGAACCACGCTTGAAGGAGGCCGCCCAGTCGGAGCCGAAGGTCGCGCAAATGCTGCGGATCGCCGAGACCCTTGAAGGGCTTTATTCCAATGCCTCCACCCATGCGGCGGGCATTGTCATTGGCGACCGGCCGCTCGATCAACTTGTGCCGCTTTATCGCGATCCGAAATCCGACATGCCGGTGACCCAGTTC
>DASQCU010000138.1:0-1602 GCA_035634575.1 Beijerinckia sp. | reverse complement strand
GAATAAAGCCGGTGACAAGCAGAACGAAGCCACGACAACCAATGTCAGCCGAACCCGCGCAGCCGAAACTATGCTGGCAATCATTTCGACCTCCTCCTCTCGGGCGACGCGTTTTGGAAGGGCGGGATCAAATCTGCTCGGGCCCGCACAAGGGAACACGCCGGAGGGTTTCATCCTGCCGCAATCTTGAGTAGTTATATATCAGGGGCCGAGGAAAGCGATGCCCCCGGTCCAGCGTCAACTTTGCTTCTTGGGTTGCGTCAAATCAATATTTTCTTGGCTGCCACGGCTATTGATCCCTGCGGCAGCGACAGATTGCCGTCGAATTCATATGGGCGCCCGTGCCCTTGTCATTCGCATCCCATCCAATGCCGCCGGCCATAAAGAGACCTGCGGGCAAAGGCGCCTTTTACGATCCTTGGTGAGACCCGGGAGACCCCACGATGCCTATTTCTCCGATCGAAGCGCCGAACGAAAACTCAGGCCATGCAGCTCATGCCAAGCACGAAGGTTTGATCAAAAGAGCCAAGGAGGTGCAAGCGGCGATAACAGTCGTTGTCCACCCTTGCGATGAAACCTCGCTGCGCGGTGCGACCGAAGCGGCAGAGGCGGGCATGATCATCCCTATCCTCGTCGGGCCAAAGGACAAGATCTCCTCTGTCGCGCATAAATATGATCTCGACATCAGCCGCTATGAGATTGTCGATGCGCCGCATAGCGATGCGGCGGCGGCCAAGGGCGTCGAGCTGATCCGTCAGGGCCGCGGCGAGCTTTTGATGAAGGGCAGCCTGCACACCGATGAACTCATGCGCGAAGTGACGTCGGGCGCGACCGGCCTTCGCACGGCGCGCCGGATCAGTCACGTCTTCGCGCTCGATGTGCCGACCCATCCCGACCCGCTCTTCGTGACCGATGCCGCGGTCAATATTTTTCCCGACCTCGACGTAAAACGCGACATTGTGCAAAACGCCATCGATTTCTTTCGCGATCTGGGGTTGGGGGAACCGCGTGTCGCCCTGCTTTCGGCCGTCGAAACGGTAACGTCGAAAATTCCCTCGACAATTGATGCCGCGGCCCTCTGCAAGATGGCTGAGCGCGGCCAGATCACTGGCGGCCTGCTCGACGGACCGCTCGCCTTCGACAATGCGATCAGCCCCGAGGCGGCGGAGATCAAGGGAATCAAATCGGCTGTCGCCGGGCGGGCTCAGATCCTCGTTGTGCCTGATCTTGAGGCAGGCAATATGCTGGCAAAGAATCTCATCTTTCTTGCCAAGGCCGATGCGGCCGGGATCGTACTCGGCGCGCGGGTGCCGATCATCCTGACGTCACGCGCGGATTCGGTGCGAACGCGCATGGCTTCCTGCGCGATTGCCGTGCTCTTGGCCCATGCGCGCCGCATCCCCGCAGTTCTGCCGAAGGTTTGAGGCCAATATGGATACGATCCTCGTCATCAATAGCGGCTCCTCCAGCCTGAAATTCGAAGCCTTTCGGATTGGAGCGGGGAAGGAACTCGATCGCCTCGTGAAAGGCGAAATCGATGGCATTGGCGTCAATCCGCGCTTGCGTGCGAAAGGCGCGGATGGATCGCTCCTGATCGACCGG
>DASQCU010000137.1:0-4608 GCA_035634575.1 Beijerinckia sp. | reverse complement strand
CGTCGACCACGTCAACGACGGCCTTCATGCCCTTGAGGCGGTCGCCGTCGAACGGCAGGCGCCAGCCGTCCTTTTCGCGCCTGTAAAGCACCTTGTTATAGAAGGCGGAGAGGATTTCCTCGCCGTCGAAACCCAGCGCGTAAAGCAGCGACGTCGCCGGAATCTTGCGGCGGCGGTCGATGCGTGCATAGACGATGTCCTTGGCGTCGAATTCTATATCGAGCCATGAGCCGCGATAGGGGATGATGCGTGCCGCGAACAAAAGCTTGCCGGAGGAATGACTTTTGCCTTTGTCGTGATCGAAGAACACGCCAGGCGAGCGATGCATTTGGGAAACGATCACGCGCTCCGTGCCATTGACGATGAACGTGCCATTCATCGTCATCAAGGGCATATCCCCCATGTAGACATCCTGCTCCTTGATGTCCTTGACCGATCGCGCGCCGGTGTCGGGATCGACATCGAACACGATAAGGCGCAAAGTCACCTTGAGCGGCGCGGCGAACGTCATCCCCCGCTGACGACACTCGTCAACGTCATATTTCGGCGGCTCGAATTCATATTTGACGAATTCGAGAAGCGCCGTATTCGAAAAATCCGAAATGGGGAAAACCGATTTGAAAACCGATTGCAACCCTTCGTCGGGACGGCCACCCCGCGGCTCGTCGACAAGGAGGAATTGGTCATAGGAGGCTTTCTGGACTTCGATCAGGTTCGGCATTTCCGCGACTTCGCGGATATGGCCGAAGAACTTGCGTACACGCTTACGGCCGGTGAACGTCTGCGCCAATGATTGAGCCATGTCGCTCCTCGCACCTCTTTAAATGGGCGATTCCTTCAAAAAGGAACCGCCTTATCCGCGTCCGGCTCGGACGTTGGAGGGTTGGGACATCCGGCAAGTCATGACCGTCAAGTTGCCTTGACAAGTCTTGCCCGAATGTCCCTGATCGCGGCGGACTGAGCCGCCGCCCATACCCGCTAAAAGGCTAACCATACCCTTCAGCGACGGGTCTGCGGTCCCGTAGGAAAAACCCACGAGACCGTCGCTTATACAAAACTAAAGATCGCGATCGCGATCGCGATAGATCACTTGAGCTCGACCTTCGCGCCCGCCTTCTCGAGAGCAGCCTTGATCTTTTCGGCCTCTTCCTTGGTAACGCCTTCCTTGACGGGCTTCGGAGCGCCTTCGACGAGATCCTTGGCTTCCTTCAGACCGAGCCCGGTTACGCCGCGCACTTCCTTAATGACTTCGATCTTCTTGTCACCGATCGCAGCGAGAACGACCGTGAATTCGGTCTGTTCCTCGACCGGGGCCGCGGCAGCGGCGCCGCCAGCGGGACCAGCCGCGGCAACTGCGACAGCCGCAGCCGCCGAGACACCCCATTTTTCTTCCAAGAGCTTGGCGAGCTCAGCCGCCTCAAGCACGGTGAGGCTCGAAAGGTCCTCGACGATCTTTGCCAAATCAGCCATTTTCTCAACTTCCTTCGATTAAGTCTTTGTTTATTGGTTATGTCTCGTGAAGAGCCAGCCCTTAGGCGGCATCGTCTCGCTTGGCATAGGCCCCGAACACACGCGCAAGCTTGGCCGCTGGCGCAGTGGTGAGCTGAGCGAGCTTGGTCGCCGGCGCCTGGATGAGGCCGACAAGCTTGGCACGCAGTTCATCCAGCGAAGGCATCGTCGCAAGCGAGCGTACACCCTCCGCATTCAGGGCGGTCGCACCCAGGGCACCGCCGAGGATCACGAGCTTGTCGTGGTCCTTGGCGAAAGCCACAGCGACCTTCGGCGCCGCCACAGGATCGGCCGAATAGGCGATCAAGGTCGGGCCTTTCAAGAGCGTCGAGATCGACGCGACCTCGGTGCCTTCGAGAGCGATCTTGGCGAGACGGTTCTTGGCGACCTGAACCTTGGCACCCGCCGCACTCATCTGCTTGCGCAGATTTTGCATTTGGGCGACGGTCAGGCCGGAATAATGAGCGACGACCACAACCGATGTCGTTTTAAAGACATCGGTCAAGGCCGCGACGCTCTCCTTTTTTTCCGCTCTGTCCACAGTGCTTTCTCCTGACGCGGGCGTCACCCGCCCGCGGATTGCATTTTGTCGCTTCGCCTCAGGCGAAATCCGCCTGCGCAAGACGACGCTGTGCCTGTCCCCGGGACGAAAGACTCGTACCGGACAGAGGGATAGACCAAAATCGAAGGAGGCAAGAAAGCTTAAAGACTTTCCGCCATCCGAAATCAGTTATTACCCCGTCTATGCTGGCCTCTTTTGCCTCTCAGGCGGAACCGGAGCGGCAGATCAGAAATTAAGCTTGGCTCATCGGCAAAAGATGAGCGGCAGCACCGGCAGTCTTGGACAGGACATGGCTAGAGAGGACAGGGATCAACTCCCTACCCTCCAGCCTATCCACCACGCTTGAAGATATATTTCCTGGCAAAGCCCGTTTTGAACATCTCGTCGCGCGGAAGCTATATGGATGCGAGGCCATACTCGCGCGGGCCCCGAACCACCTATTTAGATGAATCATAAACCAATGCCAAGGCCTGATTGGCGGGCAATTGTAATTTTCTTGAGCTTGTCAAGCAAAGATTTGTGACGAATTCCTGTCGGCCGCGCCACAAATCCTTGCCGATTCAAGCCATTCGCGTTCTGGCAAGGTTAAATGGTAACCGTAGCCGGATCGATCTTGACGCCAGGACCCATGGTGGAGGAAAGCGCGACCCGCTGAATATAGGTCCCCTTCGCCCCCGGCGGCTTGGCCTTCGCCACCGCATCCACGAAAGCCGCGATATTGGCTACGAGCTTGTCATCGTCGAATGAGGCCTTGCCGACGCTCCCCTGCACGATCCCCGCTTTTTCCACGCGGAATTCGACCGCACCACCCTTCGAGGCCTTGACCGCGCCCGCGACATCCATGGTCACGGTCCCGACTTTCGGATTAGGCATCAATCCGCGCGGACCGAGCACCTTGCCGAGACGCCCGACGAGCGGCATCAGATCGGGCGTCGCAACGCAGCGGTCGAAGGCGATGGTGCCGCCCTGAACGGTCGCAACAAGATCTTCGGCGCCGACCACATCGGCGCCAGCAGCCAGGGCCTCATCTGCCTTGGCGCCGCGCGCGAAAACCGCAACGCGCAAGGTGCGGCCCGTCCCATTCGGCAGATTGACCACGCCGCGGACCATTTGATCGGCATGCTTGGGATCGACCCCAAGATTCATGGCGATTTCGACCGTCTCGTCGAATTTCGCATTGGCGCGCTCCTTGATGAGCTTGACCGCCTCGGTGATTGGATAGAGTTTAATCCGGTCAACGCCCTCACGGTTTTTGACCACCCGTTTTCCGATATGCGCCATTTCGCTTACTCCACGACCTGGAGGCCCATGGAACGGGCAGAACCTTCAATCATCGTCGCCGCCGCTTCAATCGAAGCGCAGTTCAGATCCGGCAATTTCTTCTGGGCAATTTCGATGATTTGCGCCTTGGTGACCTTGCCAATAAAGCCGCGCCCGGTGGTCTTGGCGCCGGACTGAATCCCGGAAGCCTTTTTCAGGAAAAAGGTGACGGGCGGCAGTTTCATCTCGAAGGTGAACGAGCGGTCGGCATAAGCCGTGATGACGACCGGGATCGGCGTCCCCTTCTCCATCTGCGCGGTCTTCGCGTTGAAGGCCTTGCAGAATTCCATGATGTTCAAGCCGCGCTGACCAAGTGCCGGACCGATCGGCGGCGACGGCTTGGCCTCGCCAGCCGGCACCTGAAGCTTCACGTAACCCGCGATCTTCTTTGCCATATGTCAAACTCCAAACATGCCGGCCCAAGAGACACCCCGAGGGACCCGGCGGTTGAGCTTCGTGGTCGGACAGGATCCCCGGATGGCAGCCGGGCCTGTCTCCCACGCCTTTTTGCGCGAGCCGAGGAATCGCCTCGCGCGTTTCCGAGCCAGACACTCCGGCTCAAGAAATCATCAGACCTTCTCGACCTGAGCATATTCCAATTCGACCGGGGTCGCACGGCCAAAGATCGAGACCGCGACCTTGACCCGCGACCGGCTCTCGTCAACCTCTTCCACGATGCCGTTGAAAGAGGCAAAGGGGCCATCGGCCACCCGAACCGTCTCGCCGATCTCGAAGGACACCGAGGCCTTCGGCCGCTCGACTCCATCGGCGACCTGACCCTTGATTCGCTCCGCCTCGGCATCCGAGATCGGCATGGGCTTCTTGTCGGCACCGAGAAAGCCGGTGACCTTCGGTGTTTCCTTGATCAGATGATAGATATCATCGGTCAAGTCGCATTTGACGAGGACATAGCCGGGGAAGAACTTGCGCTCGGAATTGATCTTGCGGCCCCGGCGGACCTCAATGACATGCTCGGTCGGGACGAGAATTTCCTCGAATTTCTCGGTGAGGCCGCGCTGAGCCGCCTGCTCGCGGATCGACTCGGCGACCTTCTTCTCGAAATTCGAATAGGCGTGGACAATATACCAGCGCATGCTCATCGGCTTGGCTTCCGACCTCTCTAAAATCACGTTCAATGTCCGATGCTCAAGACGAGCGAGACGAACAGCCGGAGCATCTGGTCGACGGCAAGGAAAAAAAGGCTCGCGAACAAGACC
>DASQCU010000136.1:0-2116 GCA_035634575.1 Beijerinckia sp. | reverse complement strand
TGCCGCGCATCACGGGCTCGGATCACTAGGAATTTTGGCCAACCGGGCTCCGGTTGGCCATTGCGTGAAAACCGGAGCGCTTTTCCCAATGGATGAGCGCTCCAAGATGGCCTATCAAACCGCCGGATATTCGATGAACGGTGCCTGGATTCCTTGGCCGGAAGCGGTTTGCGTTGATCAAATATCCGGCTCCTCGGCGACGAGGGGCATTGCAACTTGGTCCTAACGCGGTGCAGTCTCTGTCATGACTTTCATCAGCGAAAGCAACCTCACCTCGGCCTCAATAGCGGAGCCTCGCGATTATATCGCCTTGCTCAAGCCGCGCGTGATGTCGCTCGTGATCTTCACCGCCTTCGCTGGAATGCTGATCGCACCATCGCATGTCAATCCGATCGTCGGTTTTGCGTCACTGCTCGCCATAGCGGTGGGCGCTGGCGCCTCGGGCGCGCTCAACATGTGGTATGATGCCGATATTGACGCGATCATGAAACGGACGCGGACGCGCCCGATTCCTGTGGGTAAAGTCACCGCGCAGGAAGCGCTCGCCTTCGGCCTCACCCTCTCGGTTCTTTCCGTCTTTACGCTTGGCGTCGTCGCCAATTGGCTCGCCGCCGGGATGCTCGCCTTTACGATTTTCTTCTATGTCGTCATCTATACGATGTGGCTGAAACGCTCGACGCCCCAGAATATCGTGATCGGAGGCGCTGCAGGCGCATTTCCCCCCATGGTCGGCTATGCTGCCGCGACCGGCGAAATCGGTCTCTCGAGCCTTGTTCTTTTCGCTATCATCTTCATCTGGACACCGCCGCATTTCTGGGCGCTTGCCCTGGTGAAATCCGAGGAATATGGGCGCGCCGGCATTCCAATGATGCCGAATGTCAAGGGTGCCAGCCGCACCCGGCTCGAAATTCTTCTCTATACGCTCATCCTTGCGCCAATTGGCGTGGTGCCCTGGCTTATGGGCTTCGCCTCCATTGTCTATGGTTGTCTGGCCATAGTGCTCGGCGCGGCCATGGTAGCCTTCGCGGCCCGCGTCTATCATATCCGCAACGGAAAAGGGGCCGATCGTTGCGCGATAAACCTTTTCGCCTTCTCGATCCTCTATCTCTTCCTGCTCTTTGCTGAAATCGTCGTCGAGCGGCTTTTGCCCTTTGCCGGCGGCACCCTTGCATGGCTGATCCGATGACACCTGAAGCCCAAGGAAATGGCCAGGAGAACGGCATAGTGTTGACACCCGCGCAGCAGAAGAGCCGGCGGCGGCGAAATATTGCGATTGGCCTCGCGGTTGGATTCTTCGTTCTGCTTTTCTATGTCGTGACGATCGCCAAGCTCGGTCCCGGCGTGTTGAACAGGCCCTTGTGACATGGACCGCCCGCAAAAAGCACCGCCGCAGGCTCGCGTTTTTGCACGCCGCCAGGCGCTTGTTGCCTTTATCGTCCTTGGCACCAGCGCCGCGATGCTTGGCCTCTCATACGCCGCCGTTCCGCTCTACCGCATGTTTTGCGCGGCAACGGGATATGGCGGAACCCCTCAGGTCGCCAAGGTTGCGCCAGCTGCAAAAGGTTCCCGCGTTCTGACGGTTCGCTTCGATGCCAATGTCGCTCCAGGCCTGCCGTGGGCCTTCACGCCGGAGACGCCGCAGATCACTTTGCGCACGGGCGAGACCGCGACCGTCTATTACAAGGTCACGAACCGCTCGGAGCGCAAGACCGCGGCGCAGGCTATGTATAATGTGACACCGGAAACTTCTGGCGCCTATTTCGACAAGATTGCCTGTTTCTGCTTTGCGGAGCAAAAGCTCGATCCGCATGAAACAGCGGAATTGCCGGTTGTCTTCTTCCTCGATCCGGCGCTCGAACAGGACGCCACCATGAAAGAGGTCGAGCAGATTACGCTATCCTATACTTTTTTTGCAGCAAAGACGGCGGCTCCACTTGCCGCCGCTGGCGGGAATGCCGCTGCAGAGGAGAATCCTCTTTATACCATAGGTCATAAAGAATGACCTGTGGTGCCACTCTCGAATTTTCGCTCAACGCTTTGAAAAAGCGAAAATTCGAGAAAGGAACCAAGGATCGCCTTTTGCGATCCTTGATATTACTCAGTCGAGCGAGATCGA
>DASQCU010000135.1:0-2943 GCA_035634575.1 Beijerinckia sp. | reverse complement strand
GGCTTCCGCAAGCCGCGTCGTCGCGGGCGAGCGTCCAATCCATCGCGCGCTCGAGGAATTGATCGCGCAACATTATGGCCAGGAAGACAGCATCGTCTTCGTCAGCGGCCATGCCACGAATGTCTCGACGATCAGCACCCTCCTCGGCCCGAAGGATCTCATCGTCTATGACAGTCTTGCCCATAATAGCATCATAACGGGTGCCGCATTTTCGGGCGCTGAACGGCAGGCCTTCGCGCATAATGATCCGATCGCCCTCAATTCCCTGCTGGAAGCCGCGCGGCCTCGCTATCAGCGCGTGCTGATCGTCATCGAAGGTCTCTACAGCATGGATGGCGATTTCCCCGACCTTAAGGCATTCGTGGAGATCAAACGCCGGCATGGCGCCTGGTTGATGGTGGATGAGGCGCATTCTCTCGGAGTCCTGGGCAAGACCGGACGCGGACTTTTCGAGCAATGCGACGTGGATCCCCGCGATGTTGATCTTTGGATGGGCACACTGTCTAAAACATTGGCAGGCTGTGGCGGCTATATTGCAGGGTGCAAACCGCTCGTCGAAATCCTCAAATGCACGGCAGGCGGATTTGTCTATAGCGTCGGCCTGTCGCCGCCGATCGCCGCCGCCGCCTTGACGGCGCTGACCATTCTGCATCGCGAGCCTGAGCGCGTCGAAAGACTGCGCGCCAATGGCGACTTGTTTCGCAGCCTTGCGCGGGCGCAGGGTCTCGATACCGGTTTGAGTACGGGCCTTGCAATCACCCCCCTCGTCCTCGGCGACTCACTGATCGCGGTTGCCCTCGGCCAGGAGCTTTTCATACGCGGGATCAATGTCCAGCCGATCATCCACCCTGCGGTCCCGGAGAAATCGGCGCGTTTGCGCTTCTTTGTCACCTCCGAACATCGCGAAGACCAGATTCGCGAAACGATCGTAGTGGCAAGCGAGGCGTTGAAGGTGATCGGCGATGGGAAGTCCATCCTGACCCGCGCGAAATGAGGTTAAGAAATCCTTGAGCGCCGTCGAAATTCGGGAAGTCCAGGGCAAAAGGGATCTCGACGCGTTCATCGCGGCCGGGCATCGCGCGCAATCGGTCAATCCGCATTGGGTCGCCCCTCTGCACACAGAATTGCAGATGGCTTTCGATGCGAAACACTCCCCCTTGATGCAGGAAAATGCGATCAAGGCTTTCGTAGCCTTGCAGGATGGCGAACCGGCCGGGCGCATAGCGGCCATCGTCAATCGCGCGCATCTTGCGAAATATAAGGATGCGACGGGCCATTTCGGGCTGATCGAAGCCATCGACTCGCAGCCCGTCTTCGCAAGCCTCATCGAAACCGCCAGCGCATTCCTGAAATCACACGGGCTCAGCCGGATACAAGGGCCGTTCAGCCTCACCATCAATCACGAATCGGGGCTTCTGGTCGAGGGTTTCGACGCGCCTCACGTGGTTCGCACAAACCATGCGCCGCCCCATTATCACAAACATATCGAGGCTTTGGGCTTTTCCAAATCCATGGATCTCCTCGCCGCGGTCTGCCGGATCGCGGACTCGGATTTTCCCGAGCGAGTCGCGCGTCTCGCCGCCCGGTTTTCAGGCTCGCGCGAGATGCGAACCTATGGCCTCACGCTCGCGAACTGGAACACCCGCTTCCCGCTGGTGCTCGACCTCTATAATGATGCCTGGCAATTCAACTGGGGTTCGACGCCGGTGAGCCCGGCGGAAGCCAGAATGATCGCCAATCTCACCTTGCCGGTCGCCAAGCCCTCCTGGATCCGGATCGCGGAATGGCAAGGCGAGCCCATCGCGATCGTCTCGCAAATCCCCGATGTGAACGAGGCCATGAAGGGGCTGGATGGGCACCTCTTGCCCTTCGGCTTCGCCAAGCTCATGTGGCGCATTCACGCGCAAGGCACCAGGATGACCCGCCTGCCCATGATCGGCGTGGCGAGCCGCTGGCGCGGCACCCGCGTGGGTTCAATCGGCGTCAGCCTTCTGCTCGCCGAGGCCATCCAGCAGGCGAGAAAAGCCGGGGTCGAGGAAATGGAAATCAGCTGGATGCTCGAGACCAATCACGCCATCCTGAACCTTGTCGCAAGCCTTCCGGCGCACCCCACCCGGCGGTTTCGCATTTATGAAAAGGCGATTTGAGCGAAGTGACGCGGCCTTGATGGATCGGCTTCCAAAATACCCGTCTCTCCCCTATGCTTGCCCCAACTTTCCCGATCTGGACCTTCAACATGGCCGCGCAGCACACAACTCCGCATTTCCATAATCAGCCGGGCGTCCCACAAGTGCGCGTCGGGGCCAAGGAATTCATGTGCGTCGGGGCTCTGCCGCCTTTCGATCATCCGCATATTTTCATCGATATGGGCGACAGCAATGACGCCATCTGCCCCTATTGCTCCACCCATTACGTCTATGATGCGAGCTTGCACGGCGGCGCTTCGCCTGCCGAATGCGTCTTCGACCCCGAGGTCGTGCACGAGGGAGCCTGACCGCTCCCACTTCCTCCGATGAAGCCACCCCATGCGCTGATTGCGGGCGCCGGGATCGGCGGCCTTAGCGCTGCCCTGTGCCTCGCTCGCGCGGGCTGGCAGGTCACAATTTTCGACAAAACGCCCGTTCTGGAAGAAGCGGGCGCTGGCCTGCAGCTTTCCCCCAATGCCAGCTCGATTCTGCGCGATTTAGGCGTGCTCGCGCTTCTCGGCGCGGCCGCGCTCGAGCCGCGCCAGATCCTCATTCGCCGGGCGCGCGACGGCGCAACACTCGCGGCCCTGCCCCTCGAAGACGCCGACCGCCGCTGGGGCGCGCCCTATCTCCTTGCCCATCGTGCCGATCTCCAGCGGGCACTGCTCGATAAGATCGCGCAAGACGCAAATATTAGCCTCAAGCTCGGCGCAACTATCGCGAGCTTTGCTGCAAGCCAGGATCAAGTGGCAGTTGG
>DASQCU010000134.1:0-4031 GCA_035634575.1 Beijerinckia sp. | reverse complement strand
CAATTCGACGTCGAAGATTTCGAGCCGTTTCGGCATCACCCGGCCGAACATCAGAAAAAAAGGATCGAGCGAGACCTCGGCGCGAGGCGCAGAAACAAGAGTTTGCCCCGACTTCTCCTTGACCGACAGCCCGTCGATACTCAGAGCGGGCGCATAGCCGTGTCTTGTGATGGTGACCGGCCCAAGGAAAAACTCATAGCCGTGACCGAAACGATCGTCGAGAGCCCCCGCGATTCGCGGTCCCAGGGCATCAAAGGTGATCGGGCCTTGTGCAATCCGCGCGACGAATAGCCCGCCAGCAACAACCGCGAGCAACGCGAGCCCCCCAATCACCGTGCAAAGCGAAAGAGCGCAAAGAACAATGCCGCTCCGCTTGCGGGGGACTAAAGGCGGCCGATCAGCCACTCCCGTGCCCAAGGTTGAGGCGAGCCCCCGCCGCGCAGACGTTTCCTCAGTGTGGTCGACCAAGTGCTGGCGGCCCTTCCGCGACAAGCTATAGCTGGATACTTGGATCCTACGCGAATATACGGCCTTTGTCGAAAGGTCGAACAGATCGACGCGCGGGATTCGAAAGCCAATTGCTTCTCATTGAGACGAAAGGAAGGCGACATGAGCGAGAAACCGGGCAAGAAATTAGGATCAGGAGACCCCGCCCCCGATTTCGAATTGCCAGACGATGCCGGCGGCAAGCTGTCGCTTGCAAGCTTCGGCGGGAAGAAGCTCGTGCTTTACTTCTATCCCAAGGACGACACCTCCGGCTGCACAAAGGAAGCGATCGACTTCAACGGTCTCAAGGGCGAATTCGACAAAGCTGGCGCTGCGATTCTCGGGGTCTCGCCTGATTCGGTGACAAGCCATGTCAAGTTCAAGAAAAAGCACCAGCTCGACCTCGCGCTTGCTTCGGATGAAACGAAGGCAATGCTGGAGACCTACGGCGTCTGGGTCGAAAAAAGCATGTATGGCCGCAAATATATGGGCGTCGAACGCACGACCTTCCTGATTGCTCCGGACGGCAAGATCGCCAAGGCCTGGAACAAGGTGAAGGTTCCCGGCCATGCCGAAGCTGTCCTTGCCGCTGTGAAAGCGCTTTGACGGAAGCGGCGGAGCAGCCAGAGCGTTCAATATCTGCTCTCAACAAAGGTCTGCGGCCCGACTATACCGAGTGCAGCAAAGAGCGGCACTCGGTATGCCACCGTTCCATAGGAACAGGCGCTGCTCGCATAAGCAGGCTTCCTCGCGCTGCCGATTAACTCGACCGGCCGGATCAACCTTGCGCGAAGCTGATTTTCCTTAAGCCACTCAAACAGCACAGTTTTTTTTCGCAAATGATTAAGCTTTAGGCTTGAATACAACTAAAAGATGAATATAACGTTCATCTAGCGTTTTGGTTGCACAGAACGCGGCGCTTCCAGCCCCAAGAGATGTTCCCCAATGCAGCCCCGGTTTCACGCCCGTCAAACGCGGCACGCCGCCACTCTCGACGAAAGGACGAGAATGGCCAGCGCTGCGAAATATCACCAATCGATCCCGGAGTCCAAATCGTCAGCTGAATATATTGCGCTCATGTCGACCGAACTTGCACGGCTTGCAAGGTCAGCCAAGCTCGACATGCTCGCATATCTTCTTGAGATAGCTCGGCTCGAGGCCGAAACCGCCTGCCGTTGCGGCGAGTAAAAGTCAAGTTCCGCGCGCCGATGTGCGCGATAAAGCATGTTCTCCAAGCAATCTTGACAATATATTCTAAGTATAAATGTCACCATCTGAACACAAATTGTATTCGTAAAGGGATAATCATGAACGGCAGCCAAGTGAGAGAGGAATTACCTCGATGATCATTTTGCACGTCATCCATTCGGTTAACCCGGAAACCGGCGGTCCCATTGAAGGAATTTTCAGTTCGGCCGGTGTCCTGCTGGATCAGGGCTGCCAGCGCGAGATCGTCAGCCTCGATTCACCCCACGATCCGTGGGTCAAATCATGTCCGCTGACAGTCTATCCTCTCGGGATCAAGCATCCGAAATATCCCGCCTGGCGGCAAAAGTTTCCCTGGCTGCGTTATGGCTATACGCCGCATCTTGTGCCGTGGCTGAAAGAAAACGCGCATCGCTACGATGCCATCATCGTCAATGGGTTGTGGAATTATGTCGCTTTCGGTTCGTGGCGTGCTTTGTCGAAGTGCAAGACGCCCTATTTCGTCTATCCGCACGGAATGCTCGACCCTTGGCTAAAGAATTTTGCTGTCAAGGCCGTCGCCAAGCAAGTCCTTTGGTGGTTCAGCGAAGGTCCTCTACTCGCAAATGCACGGCGCGTGCTCTTCACCACAGAGGAAGAGCGGGTCCTCGCGCGCAATATATTCTGGCCTTATAAATGTCAGGAAATGGTCGTGGCCTATGGCTCGCTGGACGTCACGGGCGATCCGCAGACGCAGGAAGCCGCGTTCCAAGCGCGGCTCCCGCAAATAGCCGGCCGCCGTTTCTTATTATTCCTGAGCCGCATCCATCCCAAGAAGGGATGTGACCTATTGATCGAAGCCTTTGCCAATGTCGCGGCGAAGGATCCCGATCTCGATCTCGTAATGGCTGGCCCGGATTCGGTCGGCTGGGTCGAGAACCTCCAGGCCGCCGCAAGCAAACATGGCATAGCGCATCGAATCCATTGGCCCGGGATGCTGAAGGGCGACGCCAAATGGGGCGCTTTCCGTTCCTGCGAGGCTTTTGTCCTTCCCTCGCATCAGGAAAATTTTGGCATTGTCGTCGCCGAGGCAATGTCCTGCGGCCGCCCTGTGTTGACAACCTCGAAGGTCAATACCTGGCGCGAGGTTCAGGACTGCGGCGGCGGTCTGATATCGTCGGACGATCAAGCTGGAATAATCGAACTTCTGAATCTGTTCGTCGGACTTTCGGAACATGAGAAAAAGGCAATGGGCCAATGTGCCCGCCAAGGCTTCGTCGAAAAATTCGATATGCGGGCCATGGCGCCGCAGGTGATCCAGGCCTTTCAGGCTGCCGAGATACCAAAGGATTCGACACCTTATGGCTGGCTCAAGGCTCTGTTAGGACGGGCCCCATGGACTAAAGTCATTATGGAAAATTCCGGTGTGTCGTCACGCAAGATGGAGCAATTGGAAGCCGTCCCAAGTGAATTGATAAACCAGGATGCCCCCGTGCTTCGCCTTTGACTTGCTGGCGGGAGGTTCTTGAAAGCGGCGTGGGGTCGGGCACCGAGTATCAGCCATCTCTCTTGGGCCGCACTCTCTTGGGCCGCACTTTGCGGCCTGGAGAGTGTCCCACCACGGCTTTTTGCCTCTAGGACAATATCACTCCGCCCGATCGCGACCGGAAGCATTGCGAACCGGCAAAAGAAGGGAAACGAGGTTGCCCCCGTGGCGCTCAAGCCGTCCCTCCATTTCCAAACCGATGAGAACCGTTCGCACTTCGCGTGCGGATGTTTCAGCCACACGCGCCAATTCATCGACGGAGACTGGGGCCGGCCCCAAAAGGTCGAGGATGAGCTGGCTTATCTCTTCGGGCGTCCTTTTCAAAAGACGCACCGGCCCGCTCTCCTCGGCAGCGGGAGCTGGCCGTGGCATTTCATCCGGTTCAAGCCTCGCAGGGGCAGAAGCGGGCGCCGGTCCATCCGCAGGATCGAGTTCATCCCAAAGCGCAACATAAGGCTCATCGAGGGAACTCGCTTCGGACAGGTCCGGATAGAAGCGGGACAGAGCCTGACCCGCGAGAGCATCGATCACGTCCTGCGCCTTGGTGCAGAAAGACGCGCCCTCCTGCAAAAGATCGTTTGGGCCTTCCGCGCGTGGATCGAGCGGCGAGCCCGGCACCGCGAAAACCTGGCGTCCCTGTTCGGTGGCGAATCGCGCGGTAATGAGAGAGCCGGACCGGCGCGCCGCCTCGACCACGATAATCCCTTGCGAGAGCCCGGATACGATACGGTTACGGCGCGGAAAATCGCGTCCGCGCGCCTCCCAGGTGAAAGGCATTTCGCTGATCGCCACGCCTCGCTCGGCGATACGCTCG
>DASQCU010000133.1:0-3834 GCA_035634575.1 Beijerinckia sp. | reverse complement strand
AATCCTGCGCCCGTCCGCCATAGAGCCCATGATAGATCGCCGCGGCAATCGTCGTATTGCCGATTCCCATCTCGCCAAGGCAGAGCAAATCGGTCCCGCCCGCTATCGCCTCCATCCCGAAAGCGAAAGTCGCGGCGGCGGCGGCCTCTTCCATGGCGGGCTTTTCGGTAATGTCTTCCGTCGGAAGATCAAGCGCCAGCTCGAAAACCTTGAGCCCGAGGCCGAAAGTCGCGCAGATCTGGTTGACCGCCGCACCCCCGGCAGAGAAATTCTCCATCATGGAGCGGGTGACGGAAGCCGGATAGGCCGAGACTCCCTTTTTAACGACGCCATGATTGGCGGCAAAAATCGCCACCATGGGCCGGTCCACCGTGGGCAAGGGCTTTGCCTGCCACGCGGCCAGAAATTCGACGATTTCTTCGAGCCGCCCCAGCGCGCCCTGCGGCTTGGTCAGCTCCGCGTCGCGGGCCCGGACCGCCGCGACCGAGACTTCCGACACCTCGGGCATGAGCGGCAGAAGATTGCGGATATCATCGAAAGGCAGACCAGAAACCGGCATGACGACCTGAAACCATGAGAGAACACGCGCTTCTCTTAGACCGGACCGCAGGATGTCGGAAGCCCCGCCTCGACAAACCGCCACCATTGCCGCATCAGGAGCCATGCGCTCCGAGCTCCTGACCGATCTTCTGACCTGCCTGCGTTTCACGACGCGGCTCAATGTGCCTCAGCTCTCAAACGAGACCGAGCCGCATGGCATGGGAGATTTCAGCCGCGCCGCCGGAATGCTGCCCCTTGCCGGCGCTCTCATCGGCGCGCTGGCGGCTTTGGTTCTCTGGCTTGCGATGAGCCTTGGTCTCGCCCCCTTGCTTGCCTCGCCTCTGGCTTTGGTGACACTCGTTCTTGTCACCGGCGCCCTGCATGAAGATGGGCTCGCCGATTGCGCCGATGGTTTCGGCGGCGGCCACACGCGCGAGAAGAAGCTTGAGATCATGAAGGACAGCCGCATCGGCACGTTTGGCGCGGCGGCGCTCATCCTCTCGCTTTATCTGCGTGGGGCCAGTCTTGCGATCCTCGCCGGTCACGATCTCGCCTTGGCCTGCACCGTGCTGATTTCTACTGCAGCTCTTTCGCGCAGCATGGCTTTGCTGCCTCTTGTGATGCTGCCCCCTGCGCGCACACATGGAGCAGGCTTTGCTGCGCAACATTTTGCGTCGGAGGCATTGAAGCGCGCGGCAGGTTTGGGCGCCTTGGCGGCGCTCACGCCATGGCTCGCGGGTGCAGGTCTCAGCAGGCCGGTGCTCGCGATGTTCGCCGCATGGGGTGCGGCCTATGGCGTCACCCGCCTCGCCAAAAGGCAGATCCAGGGTCAGACCGGCGATGTCGCCGGGGCCGCGCAGCAATTGAGCGAAATCGCTTTCATGCTGGTCTTCGCCGCAGGTTTTTGAGAAGAGCCTTTGAGAAGAAATGAAAACGGCGGGCGCTTAGGCCCGCCGTTGCAACCTTGGCTTCCTTTTAGGCTCGGGCAAAGGGCCAAGCCCAGGATGCTTAACCCTCAGAGCCCGGCCAGATATTGCGTTGGATCAACCGGCGTCGCGCCCTTGCGCAATTCGAAATGGAGTTGCGGCGAATTCACATTGCCGCTTTGTCCCGATTTCGCGATGGTCTGACCCCGCTTCACCGTTTCGCCGCGCTTGACTTCGAGATCGCCATTATTCGCGTAAGCCGACACGAAACCGTTTGGATGGCGGATCAGAATCAAATTGCCGTAGCCCTTCAGTTCGCTGCCGGCATAGGCGACGACACCGCCCTCCGCCGCCTTGACCGAAGTGCCTTCGGGGACGGCTATGTTGATGCCATCATTGCCGCCGGGCTTGAAGCCCTGAATGATGCGGCCGCGCGCGGGCCAGCGGAATTCCGGATTGGCGCTGTCCGAGGCAGCGGCCGACTTGCCGGTATCGGCGGGCGAGTTTGCCACCGGCGCCGCAGCGGCGGGCTTTGGCGATTCCACGACGGGCTGTTCCACCTTGGCCGGCTTGATCGTGTCCTGCCTGGTGAGCATGGCCACTTTCTTCGGCTCAGGCGCGACTGGCGCTGATTTAGGCGCTTCTGCCAGTTTTTTTGGCGTCTCCTTCAAACGTTCCGCTTTCGGTGCCGCGTCCGGTTTCTGAACCGGGGCGGATTTGGCGGCGGGCTTTTGCTCGGCGAGCTTCACCCTGGCTGCGCCTTTCGCCGATTTCGGCATGTCCTGGTCGCCTGCCACCGCGAGTTTTTCCGCATGTGCGGGGGCTTTCGCGAGTTTGACCGGTTCGGCGCGGCTGAGCGGCTCTGGATGCGCCGAGCGCGCAAGGGCTGGGCTTGGCGCAGGCGCATTGGCGGCGACACGCGCCCCACTCGATGCGGCAAGCGCCGCATTATAAACAGGGATGATGATTCGCGTGCCGGGCTGCACTTGCGAAGCGGACGTGAAACCATTGGACCGGATCAGGGCCTCGGCCGGAATGCCATAGCGCCGCGCGAGAATTTCGGCGGTCTCGCCCTGGCCGACGGTGATCGGCGAACCGCCCTGGATCGACCAGCCCGCCACTCCCCCGTGGGTCTGGGGTGCAGGGGGCTGCGCCGCGGCAAGCCGCGGGCTCGGTTGCGCCGGCGCTGCGTAATTCGCGGCGGGCGCAGCAAGCGGACGCGATTGGACCGGGCTCGGCAAGGCTTGCGCCTGCACCGGCGAAACGGGAGCCGCCTGCGTCAGGCTTCCGGTCGGAGCCGGATCGGTGTTTCGGACCGAATTCTGGAAGGGACTGCCGAAAGGATTGCTCAACCGCTCGGAATCCGCGCATCCGGCGAGCAGAGCGGTGGCCCCCGTCAGGGCAAGGTGCAGTGCCAATCGTGATTTAAAACGTGATCCAAAGAGGAAAAACGAATGACTCATAACGCAACCCACTCACGCGCTGTCAGTGGGGAACATTAACTACACAGTAAGTTAAGGGAGAGTTTAAGATAAATGGATATTCACGAAAACCGTTCAAAATTAAGATTAACCGGCATTAACTTTCTGGAGCCTATCCAGCAAAAGTGGATACCAGTTTGCGTCCGGACACGCGACAAAAGAGCCGTACTTCCGCGTTCAAAGCGCCCGCGCGAGGCCGGGGAGAATGGCCTGGAAGCGGGACGGACAAATGGCCGCCTCCGTCAGCTTTCCCTCTGCATCGCGGGTGATGCGCCAGAGGGTCTGACCGGCTTTTGCATCGCCGCGCGCCATGACGAGCACGCCATCCTCAGTGAGCATTTCGATCAGGCGCTGCGGCACTTCAGTCAGGGCGCATTGCACAATAATGCGATCGAACAGGCCGGCCTCGGGCGGAACCGCGAGCCCATCGCCCCAGGCCACGGCGGCATTGCCGATTGCCAGTTGCTCATGCCTTGTGCGCGCCTCGACGGCGAGCGTCTGAAACCGCTCGATCGACATGACCTCGCGCGTGAGCTGCGCGAGAATCGCCGTCGCATAGCCGGACCCCGTGCCGATTTCGAGCACGCGATGGTCACGTTTGAGCTTGAGCGCCTCCATCATGCGCGCGACGAAAAACGGCTCGGGCAAGGTCTGACCGCAGGCAATGGGCAGCGCGAGATCGCGGCTTGCGAGATCCGCATAGCGATGCGGCACGAATAATTCGCGCGGCACGATTTCCAAGGCACGCAGAACATCGAGATCGCGAATGCCCTTGGCGCGCATCCGCAGGAGAAACGCCGCCTTGGCCTCGGCGCTGGCCGGGATCTCGCGAGATTGTTGCGCAGGATCCGGTCCCATGGGCGGATGGTTTGCCTTTCAGCGCAAGA
>DASQCU010000132.1:0-8485 GCA_035634575.1 Beijerinckia sp. | reverse complement strand
AAGCCTGATCGAAGGTTTTCATAAAGGGCGCGCTGGTCTGGAAAGATCGAACTGCGAAAATGATGAAAACCTTCGATCAGGCTTTGCATTGTCCATGCTCCACATGAGGAAAGAGGGCGGACGCGCGGCGCGGCTGCGTCGCGGAAAGGCGCTGTATAGAAAAATTAGTGAGTAAGAATGTGCGCGCGAAAGCCGCCGACCCGAGACCCGGGACGAATTCGAAGGATTGAAGGGAGGCGAGAAAAGAGGATACAGCGAAGCCAGATCGATCAAACGATATCCGAAATCGCAAGTCCGCTTATCAGCTGATGATTTGCCTCACCCTTTCCGCGTCGAACACCTCTAGCGGCGCGCGTCTGCCGGTCTTCCCGCAAGAAGACCGGGTTCAGGCCATGGGCGGGCGCAGAGGGGGCTTCGAACCACTAAGGGGGTGGGCGAGCTGTGCCTCCCGAGGCGACCAGCCACGGTGCGAAACCTGCTCGATTGAAGGCACAGAGGAGGATGCGGTTGCAGGGATATTGAAGCCGTCGTCGGCAGAGCTGTCATCGTCGTCGGTTAGCTCGATCGCCACGCCATAGGCGCTGCCATCGGCCACTCCCTTGACGGGTTCGATGACCTCAGACAGCACGAAATCAGCCACCGACACGGGCGCAGTTGCCGTCCCGCAGAAAGCAGTTGCGTTAGCAGCTGCCAATGGTAAGAGCAGGCAGGCAAGGCTCCAAAGCATAACACTCAGCAAAAGCTGTTTAGCGCCATGCCATTTCCGCAAGTAATTTTTCGGAAACCGAGCCTCAATCATTATTCGAACATAACACACTTGGCACCGACGGCAAGTGCTGCATCGCACACATCCTTGTTACTTACCTTGACTTAAAAAATGGGAGTTTGAATGCGAGCTGAAGAACTTGCCTGGCCAGGGAAGCTATGTCTAAGGAAGCGTTGCCACCTCAGGCGGCATTGTTTAGCTGGGCTCTCGGGCAAAGACTTGACAAAAACGCATCCACAATAGGCCAAGCATTTTTCCGAAAAGTGGCGCCAGTTTTCGGTTAAAATGATGCGAAAACAAGATGCTTAGACGAGATCCCGCAGCAGACCGGCAGGGCTTTTGCCGCAATCGAACCAGAACGTGATAGGTTGTCATCTCATGAGCAAAGCGGCGCGATTTTTGGAAATGAAGCAGCGTGGCGAGCCGATTGCCATGCTGACGGCCTATGACGCGCCGACGGCACGGACTGAGGCGAAGGCCGGGATCGATATTATTCTCGTCGGCGATAGCGTCGGCACGAATATGCTGGGCTATGCGAGCGAACGCGAGGTGACGCTCGCCGATATTGCTCACCATACCCGCGCCGTGCGGCGTGGCGCGCCGGAAACATTCGTCATCGCCGATCTGCCTTATCTCACCTATGAGACGGCTGACATGGCCGTGGAGAATGCCCGGCATTTGCGCGAAGCAGGCGCCGATATGGTGAAGTTCGAAGGCCCGCGGCCCGAGATCGTCGCGGCTTTGGCCGCCGCCGGAATTGATGTCTGCGGCCATCTCGGGCTCGAGCCACAGCATCACGACGAATTGCGTCTGAAAGGCCGCTCCGCCAAGGACGCCTCGCGCATCGTCGCCGATGCAATCACCCTCGATAAAGCCGGAATTGCGATGCTGGTCCTAGAACTCATCCCCGAGGAAGTCGGCGAGGCGGTCACACGCGCGGTCAGGGTGCCGACGATCGGAATCGGCGCCGGGCGCAAGACCGATGGTCAGGTGCTGGTTGTCACCGATATTCTGGGGTTCACACAGGGGAATTTCCGCCACAACCGGCGTTACCGGGAAGTCGGCGCGGCGATGGAAGAAGCCGCAAGAGCCTATGTGGAGGATGTCCACGCCAAGGCTTTTCCGGCCGAGACAAATGCGTTTCACATGAACAAGGACGAACTCGCGATTTTTTCGGGCAAAAAGGCGTGACTTTCTTCACGCCCCGAGTTTTGCCTTGACCAAGGCGCTCGCCTTGCCGAAATCCATGCGGCCGGCAAATTTCGCCTTCAGCACGCCGACCACCTTGCCCATGTCCTTGATCGAAGCCGCGCCCGTTTCGGCAATGGCTTCGGTGATTGCGGCCTCGACGTCCGCCTCGCTCAGCTGCTGCGGCAAAAAGCTCTGGATGACCGCAATTTCCTCGCGCTCCTGATCTGCAAGTTCGCTACGCCCGGCCTTGTCGTAGATCTCTACCGATTCCTGCCTGGACTTCACCATTTTCTGCAGAAGGCCCAGAATATCCTCATCGGAAATGGTCTTGCCCTGGCCGCGCGCCTCGATGTCGCGGTCTTTCAGCGCCGCCGTGATCATGCGGATCGTATCGACGCGGCGCTTCTCGCCTGCCTTCATCGCCGCTTTGAGTTCGCTTGTGAATTGTTCGCGCATTTTTCTTTTGGCCTAAATCCTGGCGGCTGAAACCGCATCGCATTGCGCCATCGTGCAGGAGTCATAGCACAAAGGGAGCCTGCGTTCGCAAAAAACAAAAACCGTAGCTCTGGCTTCGCCATGCTACGGTTTTCGCGTATGTTCATTTTGCCGGGCAATCACGCCCGGCAAACAGGAGCTCGATATGATCTGCAAGATCACGATCGAACTCCGGTGGGGTAAACGGAAGCTCACCCTTTCCTTTACCCTGTAAACCGGAGGGGCCGGGGGGAGAAATCTCCCCGGTTCCGAAGGGAAGATATTCCACTTGCAGCGGGACAGCAAGTGCGCCCCCTCGGTCACGCCAGCCAAGCTCCGCGATGCTTAGACCTTGCCCCAGGGACTTGCGGCGACTAAAGGTTGAACCCAATTTCCACCACCAGAGGTCCGTTCTTTCGGCAATCCGCCGGCACGCTTGAGCGCGCCGAGACGGAGGATGGTGCCAGCAAAACTCAAGGCGCGCATGACGCAGGATCAAACACAAGCACTCGTCCCCGGCTGGGAGGCGCCCGTCGCCACCGCGCTTCTCGTGCTGGCCGATGGAACGATTCTCGAAGGCTTCGGCCTTGGCGCAACCGGCGACGCCGTCGGCGAAGTCTGCTTCAACACGGCGATAACGGGCTATGAGGAAATCCTCACCGATCCTTCCTACACGGGGCAGATCATCACCTTCACCTTCCCGCATATAGGGAACGTCGGCACAAACGAGGAAGACATCGAGACCAGCAATCTCGCAGCGAACGGGGGTGCGCGCGGCGTGATCGTTCATGCGCCAATTACCAATCCCTCCAATCATCGCGCCACGAAGCATTTCGACGATTGGCTGAAGAGCCGCAATATCATCGGGCTGTCCGGTCTCGATACCCGCGCGCTGACGGCGCTCATTCGCGAAAAGGGCATGCCCAATGCGGTCATCGCCCATGCGCCGGACGGCAAGTTCGATATTCCCGCGCTGAAAGCCCAGGCCGCGTCCTGGCCGGGGCTTGAGGGCATGGATCTCGTGCCCGTCGTGACCGCGACGCAGCGCTATGGCTGGGACGAGGCGATCTGGGTGCCCGAACAGGGCTATCCACATGTGGCAGATGGCAAATATCGCGTCGTCGCCATAGATTACGGCGTCAAGCGCAACATTCTGCGGCTTTTGACGAGTGCCGGTTGCGCGGTGACGGTCGTGCCCGCGACGACCTCGGCCGAATCAATCGCCGCCCTGGAGCCTGACGGCATTTTCCTGTCGAATGGCCCCGGCGATCCGGCCGAGACCGGCAAATATGCCGTGCCGGTAATTCAGGAGATTCTCGCGCGCAAAATCCCGACCTTCGGGATCTGCCTCGGGCATCAGATGATGGCGCTGGCGATTGGCGCCAAGACGTTAAAAATGCACCAAGGTCATCATGGCGCGAATCATCCGGTGAAGGATTTCACGACCGGCAAGGTCGAGATCGTCTCGATGAACCATGGCTTCGCTGTCGATGCCGCAAGCCTTCCCGCCAATGCCAAGGAAACTCATAAGTCCCTGTTCGACGGGTCGAATTGCGGCCTGGAACTGACCGATCGGCCGGCCTTTTCGGTCCAGCATCATCCCGAGGCCTCGCCCGGCCCGCAAGACAGCCATTATCTCTTCCGCCGTTTCGTCACGATGATGGAAAGGGCGAAGGCGTGAGGCGACCCACGTGAGCTGGCGCGAATTCTGGAATCACGAACATTCGATCTATGTGAACGCGCGCCATCGCGCGCTGCATTATGAGAAAATCGCCAAGGACATTGCCTCGCTCGTCCCTGCCCCCGGCGCGCATGTTCTCGATTATGGCTGCGGCGAGGCCCTGGCCGCCGATCAGCTCGCACAAAGCTGCGGCGGGCTCGCCCTCTTCGATACCGCGCCAAGCGTGCGGGAGAAATTGCGCCAGCGCTTTGCGGCAAATAAGAACATCACCATTCTCGACGAGGAAGCCCTAGCCAAAACGCCGCCCGCCACATTCGACATGATCATTTGCAATTCGGTGCTGCAATATCTGTCCCGCACCGAGACCGAAGGCCTGATGGATCTTTGGCACGACAGGCTGAAACCGGGCGCGCGTCTCGTGATTGCCGATGTCATCCCGCCCGATGTCCACGCCGCAACCGATATCAAGGCGCTCCTCGCCTTCGCCAGAGAAGGCGGCTTTCTCTTTGCCGCCCTGCGCGGCCTCGTCGCGACCTTTTTTTCCAATTACAGGACATTACGCCAGAAAATCGGGCTATCGACCTATCGCGAGGAGGAGATGCTGCAGCTTCTCGCGAAACACGGATTCAAAGCCGCGCGCGCGAGCCGCAACATCGGCCATAATCAAGCGCGCATGACCTTTATCGCCACACGGAGCGCGGAAAGCGGCTGATATTTTGCCGCCTATTCCCGCGATTTGTGAGGATTTTGGCTATTGAGGTCATGCGCAACCCGCTCGATCCGCCCGGCCACTTCATTGAGTGAATCAGCAAGACGGCCGGCCCATTCGGCCTCGCCGTTCGAAACCTCCGCGGAACTGGCCTCGATCGCGGCGAGCGCCGCCTCCAGCTTGCCAATGCGGCCATTGGCTTCGGACAATTCGTCGGCGATCGTGATCGCCGCCATGATAATCAGACGCTGATCGCCGATTTCGCCGAAACCTTGCTTCAGCGCGTCAATCTTGCTGTCGACCTTACGCGCAAGTTCCTGAAGGCGGGCTTCCTCCCCTTCGCCACAGGCGATACGATAGGCCCGGCCCGCGATGGTCACCGAAACTTGCGCCATGACCCGCCCTTCCATGGTTGATATACCGCCGCTCGTGACGGTCGGAACACCGTGATTGTCGCAGGCTCCATGGCTCAAGCTTCCTCAGCCCTTGCCAGGATCGCCATGATCGCCGCACTTGCCTTCTGCAACTTGCGCGAGACTTCGTCATTCGCCAATTCATGCGATTTGACGAGCGCGAGCGCGCTATCGAGTTCGACCGCGAGCCGGGTGCGATCGTCCTGCATCACGCTGAGCTCGGCCTTGAGATCGGCACGCACAAGGTCCGCGTGCGCACGGCGTTCCTGCGCTGCTTCGAGCTGATCCAGCGCGGCAGCGAGCCGGTTCAAGGCGGACTCGAGACGTTGTGGCCTGTCCATTGAGTATTTCTGTTCTATAGCGCCTGCAACGCCTTACGAAAAATGACCGTTATATCACTTGGAATTGGAAGGATTATAGAGGTCCCTCGGTCATTCTTACGACTATTGGCAGGGGCGTCAGATCGATAAAACGCAGCTATACCCCGATTTGTCAAGGAATTCAGGGTTTCTTCAATACGGCGCCGTTGCGGCGCACTGGAGTTTGGCGCGAATTTAGGCAGCAGAATGAGGAGCTTGTCTCAGGCGCCTGTGAGGCAGCGCGCCACGTTGACATGGGAATACAAGATGTGATGAAGCTCTGCTCACATTTTTCGCAGAGCCGCGCAGCTTTTCCGCTGTCATCCAACCAGACATCACAAGGTAAGTGATAAAGTATGCCGCACGACCCGATTGCCATTCCCGAGATTGAGCGGGCCGGAGACCCCGCGCACACGGAAATGGCCAATGCCATCCGTGCCTTGGCCATGGACGCTGTGGAAAAGGCGAAATCCGGCCACCCCGGTCTGCCAATGGGCGCGGCGGATATTGCAACGGTCCTTTTCACCAAAATACTCAAATTCGATGCCGCCGATCCCGCCTGGCCGGATCGCGACCGCTTCATCCTGTCTGCCGGCCACGGCTCGATGCTTCTTTATGCCTTGCTTTACCTGACAGGGGAAAAGAGCATCGACATCGAGCAATTGAAGGCCTTCCGTCAATTCGGCTCGCTCACCCCCGGCCACCCCGAGGCCCATCATACGCCGGGTGTCGAAATGACCACCGGTCCGCTCGGCCAGGGTCTCGCCACTTCGGTGGGATTCGCGCTGGCCGAACGCATGCTGAACGCGGAATTCGGCGCGATTGTCGATCATCACACTTATGTTCTCGCCTCCGACGGCGATCTGATGGAAGGCATTTCGCAGGAAGCGATCGCAATCGCCGGCCATCTCCAACTGAACCGGCTGATTGTCCTTTTCGACGATAATGGCATTTCGATCGATGGTCCCATTTCGATCGCCGATTCGGTCGATCAGGTGAAGCGGTTCGAAGCCTGCGGCTGGAACGCGGAACGTATCGACGGACATGATCCGCAGGCCATCCATGACGCGATCCTCCGGGCCCAGGTCTCCGGCAAGCCAAGCCTCATCGCCTGCAAGACCACCATCGGCTTCGGCGCACCGACGCGCGCCGGCACGGCCAAGGCGCATGGCGAAGCGCTTGGACAGGAAGAGGTCGCAGGCGCACGCAAAAATCTCGGCTGGTCCCACGAGCCTTTCGCCGTGCCTGAGGCCATCCTCGCCAAATGGCGAGAGGCCGGCCGCCGCAATGCACAAAAGCGCGAGGCCTGGACCGAGGCCCTGGCCAAGCTTTCGCCGGATCTCCGCGGCGAATTCGAACGGCGCCTGCGCGGCGATCTGCCTGCCTCCTATCTGGAGGTAGCGCTGGCCTATAAGCGCAAGCTTGCCGAGGATCGCTCGGAGGTCGCGACCCGCAAGGCATCCCAGAATGTGCTCGAAGTGCTTGCCGCGGCGGTTCCCGAACTCGTGACCGGCTCAGCCGATCTCACCGGCTCCAATAATACCAAGGTCGCGGCGACGGCGGCGATCGCGCCGGGCCATTATGCCGGGCGCTATATCCATTGGGGTATACGCGAACATGGCATGGCCGCCGCCGTGAACGGCATGGCGTTGCATGGCGGTTATATTCCTTCCGGCGCGACCTTTCTGGTCTTTTCCGATTATTGCCGTCCCTCGCTGCGGCTCGCGGCGCTGATGGGAGTCCGCTCGATTGAAGTCTTCACCCATGATTCGATCGGGCTTGGCGAGGATGGCCCGACCCACCAGCCGGTCGAACATCTCGCGGCCTTGCGCGCCATCCCCAATCTGAACCTGTTCCGTCCGGCCGATCAGACCGAGACGCTCGAATGCTGGCAGCTCGCCATCGAGGCGAAAACAAGCCCCTCGGTGCTCGCCCTGACGCGGCAGAACCTGCCTGCCGTCAGGCACCAATTCGACCCTACCAACCTCTGCGCGACGGGCGCCTATGAATTGGCCCCAGCCGCCGGCGGCAAACCAGAGGTGTCGATTTTCGCTTCCGGTTCGGAAGTCCCGATCGCCCTCGCCGCGCGCGACATATTGGCCGCGCGGCAAATCCCCGCACGGGTCGTCTCGGTCCCCTCTCTGGATTTGTTCCTAGCGCAGTCCGCCGAGACCCGCCGCGCGATCATTGGCGAATCGCCAATACGCATTGCTGTCGAAGCGGCGATCCGGCAGGGCTGGGACGAAATCATCGGTGCCGATGGGATTTTCATCGGCATGAAGGGTTTCGGGGCCAGCGCGCCATATAAAAAACTGTACGAATATTTCGGGATTACCGCGGATGCCGTAGCTGATGCGGTTATGCAATCAAAATAGTTGACGACTATAACGAAACCCCCGAATAAACCCGGGCTCGGAGTCCGGTTGGAATGCCGATAATTGGATAGCCTATAACCAAAGGAGCGCAGTGGATGGCGGTCAAAGTCGCGATCAACGGGTTCGGTCGCATCGGCCGGAATGTCTTGCGGGCCATCGCCGAATCGGGACGGAAGGATATTCAAGTCGTCGCCATCAACGACCTGGGTCCAGTCGAAACCAACGCCCATCTGTTGCGGTTCGACTCGGTTCACGGCCGTTTCCCCGGCGAAGTCAAAGTCATTGGCGATACGATCGATATCGGCTTCGGCCCTATCAAGGTGACCGCCGTCCGCGATCCGGCCGAATTGCCGCATCGGGAGCTCGACATCGATGTCGCACTCGAATGCACCGGGATCTTCACCGCGCGCGAGAAGGCGGCCTTGCATTTGAAGGCGGGCGCCAAACGCGTGCTGGTCTCGGCCCCCGCGGACAATGCCGATCTCACCGTCGTCTTCGGCGTCAATCACGAGAAACT